>CALGGV010000320.1 GCA_937915725.1 uncultured Selenomonadales bacterium | reverse complement strand
ATGCCAAAAAAATTTAGATTGGAGGGATTTATCACCTCTTTAAAGTTATTTTTTTATCAAGATTCATAAAAACCGCCGTGAGCGATATACAGCGGCTTATATCAATCTTGGGGAATATGGTTGCAGATAAAGTACAATTCGTCGGCAATGTAATAACCGAGAAAATAACCAGCGCAAAAAGCGGCAAGAAAAGAGCAAGCGATAAAGATACAAAAGTTACGGTTAATCATTTTTTCACCTGCGCGAAAGTACGGTGTAAAGATTTTAAGGTAAGTCTGTGGTATTCAGCGACGCGCCTGCAATGAGTGGAGCAATAGATTTTGTTGTGGACAGTAAGCACAAAAGATTTACCGCAGATAGGGCAAATTTTGATTTTGTTTTTTTGTTCAGAAACTTTTAAACTTGTAGTAAGTAGTTGGTCATTTTGCAGAAAAACCAATTCATTCATAAAATCCCTCCTAATTATTTTCCGATTGATTGTCATTGTCAGAAATAAAGAAAATGTTCATATCAAAATCGGGAAAAGCTTTTTTGAAACGATTTAAAAAATTTATACTCGGTGTTCTAACTTTGTATTCAATCTTTTCATAAAGTGAATTGGAAATTTGAAGAATTTCCGCCATTTGTTTTTTTGAGTAGCCGTGATTGTCTCTGAATTTTTTTAAGCAGTACATCTTCTTTTTCTCCAATACAATGTTTTTTATATTTTAATCACATTTTGTGAAAAAGTCAAATTTTGAAGATAAAAAATCTAATTTTTGTGAATAAATTTGCAACGCACAAAATGTGCGTGTTATAATTTTAAAAAAGGAGGGATAGATATGGAATCTTCGTTAAAAGTGTTGAAAGAATTACGCAAGCAAAGGAAAATGACGCAAGCTGAATTAGCACAAAAAATGAACGTGGCGTCCAATACAATTTCTACTTGGGAACAAGGGAACCGCGAACCGAGTTGTGCAGATTTAAAAAAATTGGCGGATATTTTCAACGTATCGATTGATTTTTTGCTTAGCCGAAGTAATGTTGTCCAGTGTCCGTCTCTCACAAAGGAACAAGAAAAATTATTGAACGATTTTAAAGATTTAAGTAAATCGAATCAGCAAATAATATTAACCACAATAGGAGCATTTCTGACGCAACAAGCGGCAAAAGTATTTGGAAACGTGATAAATAACAATAACAGCGGGAGCGGAATATTTATGGTTAATCAAGGGGATAATTATAATTTTGGAGCGTGAAATGAAACTATCAACAGTAGAAAAAATCTTGGTAGTGGCAACATTGGTAATTTTTTGCTTATATCTAGCTAAAGGGAAAAGCAAGCTGCAACCGAGTGAACAAGCCGCGCCTATCACAAAAACAGAAACGGAAAATCCGAGTGTACAGGAAATTACCATAGCAGAGGCAGAATTACAGCTACAGATATTTTCTCGTGAATTAGACGTACGCTATGACGATATGCAAGAAGTTACTTTTTACAGTTGCCGGAATGCAGGAAGGTCGCCACTTTATTTTATCCCGTATGTATCAATAGATAAGCAATACAAGCCGAAATTATTATTGCAGATTTTTAACATCAGCAACTATCCTTTATACTTTGACAAGTTGTACATCAAGACAGGGGAAAAGGTATACACATTTAATCTTGGAACGCGAAAAAGCAGTTACAATGAGCGGATGAGTTGGGAAATTTATCAAAGTCTCAAGGAAGGAATAAAGAGCGGTTACATAAAATTTAGGGTAGCCGGAAATGATATAGGCGAAAGAGAATTAACGGCAGGGGAAATAGAAGGAATAGAAGAAGTTTTTGCTATTTATGAATATTTTTCAAAAGTAAAAGTTACAAACTAAAAAGCCCTCCTAAATGTAGGAAGGGCTTTAACAGTTAGAGTATTACCTTAGCCTCCGGATAAAGTATAATCCTTAGCCGCAGTACCTGCGCCTTGAACATATTTAAAACTATTGCCGGAAAAATCTTTAAGCAAAATGGTAGTAGAAATTGAATCTTCGGATAAAGTGA
>CALGGV010000319.1 GCA_937915725.1 uncultured Selenomonadales bacterium | reverse complement strand
CCGTTCGTTTATGGAATTTATCCCTACGCGGTAGTAAATGAAAAACAAAAAGCCGCAATGGACGCGGCAGGTACAAATTTTATTTACCATACGATTTACGAATTGGCTTACAACTGCATTTTAAAATTATTAAGTTAGGAGAGTTTAAATTGAACGTCAGCAAAAACGAAAAAGGACAGGCAATACCGGCGGCGACAATTCCGCTAACTGCCAAAGATTTTGAAAAAATCGACAACACGGCGGTTTATTGGCTAGGCAACGCAAGCATTTTTATTAACAGCCGCGGTACAAAAATTATGATTGATCCGCTGCTTGAAGGTTTTGATATGCCTTTACTAATTGAAATGCCGATTCTGCCAAAAGATATTCCCGCGCTTGACGCAGTTTTAATCACGCACGACGATAACGACCACTTTAGCAAGCCGACTTGTCAAGACGTCAAAAATATTTGCAAGGAATATCACGCGCCGCAATTTGTAGCGGGACTCCTGCGCGACGAAGGCTTAAACGGTATTGGACACGATATTAACGAAACTTTTACAGTTGGCGAAATGAAAATTAAGTTGACGCCCGCCGAGCATAATTGGAAAAATGATTATCCCAAATATCATTGGCGGGATTATAAGCTTGAGGATTATTGCGGATTTTGGATTGAGACGCCGGACGGGAAAATTTGGTTGCCGGGCGATTCAAGATTATTAAAAGAACAGTTGGAAATGCCGCAACCGGATATAATTTTGTTGGATTTTGCGGATAACAGTTGGCACATAACTTTTGAAGGCGCGGTAAAATTGGCGAATACTTATCCGCGCGCAGATTTAATTTGCATACATTGGGGGAGCGTTGACGCACCGAATATGAATACTTTCAACGGCAACCCCGCCGCGCTTGCCGCCGCCGTTGTCAATCCTGAAAGAGTCCACGCGCTTGCACCGGGCGAAAAATTTATTCTGCAAAAATAATTTTTATTTGGGAGTAAAAATGAACAGACGAGAATTTTTTAAAATAATGGGAATTGGCGCGGCAACTTTGTTTTTGAGCGGTTGCGGATTGGCGGCGTCAGCTGATGAAAAAAATTCGGCGGCAACTGAAAATATTTCCGGAGGTAAAAAAATGAAAATCGTAGTTATCAACAGTAGCCCTCATTCTGAAACTAAATCTACGTCAAGATATTTGGCACAAAAATTTATTGAGGGCGCAAAGTCTAAAGGACACGAAATTTTTACATTTGACGCGGCTAATGAAGAAACGCACCCTTGTCGCGGCTGTGACAGTTGCGGAATGGATGGACCTTGCATTTTTCAAGACGCTATCGAAAAAAAATTAATGCCGGAAATGTTGCAGGCAGATTTACTTGTTTTAGTTACGCCGCTTTACTATTTCGGCTTTTCGGCGCAACTTAAAACTATCATTGACAGATTTTATTCACGCACTGAAAGACTTCACAGAAAAAAATCAATCATAATGGCAACGGCGTGGAATACCGCAGATTGGACAATGACGGCGTTGCAAAAACATTATGAAACTTTGGTAAGATATATGGAATGGCAAGACGTCGGGCAAGTTTGGGCGGTAGGTTGCGGTTATCGCTCGGCAGTTGAAAATTCAGAATTTGGCGACGCGGCTTACAAAATCGGAGCAAGTTTGTGAATCGCAGGGAATTTTTAAAGTTAAGCGGCGCAGGAATTTTAGCGGTTGCGTTGGGAAGATTTAATTTGGCGGAGGCAAAAACTTTTTCCCTAAAAATTGACTTTCACGCGCACGCAATTTTACCCTCGTACATTGAAGGCTTGAAAAAATTAAAAATCGACGCGCAAGCCGAAGAAGGATTTCCCTTGCCGAAATGGACGGCGGACGAACATTTAAAATTTATGGCGGACGCGGGAATAGACTTTACAATTTTATCAATGGCAACGCCGCACATTTATAACGGCGCGGCAAACGAAAAAATTTCAATAGAAATTGCAAGAGAAATTAACGAAGAATTAGCCGCGCTCTGTAAAAAATTTCCCGACAAATTTGGATTCGTGGCAGTTTTACCAATGCCGAGCGTTGAAAGTTCAATCGCCGAAATTAAATATGCAACAGAAAAATTGGGCGCGTTGGGCGTAAAAGTTGCAAGCAATTCAGACGGCGTTTATTTGGGCGACGAAATTTTAAACCCAATTTTTGAAGAATTGCACAAAAGAAAATCGCTTGTAATTTTGCATCCGAGCCCTGCGCGAATGTTGCCGCGTGAAAAAGTTGTAACGGGCAAAGTAATGGCGTTGTTTGAATATCCCGCAGATACAACGCGGGCGATTTTAAATCTTTTGGCGAACGGAACGCTTGAAAAATTTTCCAACATAAAATTAATCGTTCCACACTGCGGCTCATTCTTGCCGTATATGAAACAGCGGGCGGGCGCAATGTTTCAAATGTTGGCGTCAATGGATTTAATGCCGCCGGTAAATTTTTCGGCAGGTTTAAAAAATTTGTATTTCGACTTGGCGGGCGATCCTATGCCGGAGCAAATGGATATTTTATTGAAAATTACAAGCGCAGAAAAAATTATTTACGGTTCAGATTATCCTTACGTACCCGTGCCAATTTTGCTGAAGAAAAAGCAAGCGTTGGATTCTGAATTGGCAAAAAGAAATTGGCTTGAAAAAATTTACATTAATAATGCTAAAAAAATTTTGGAGGCGTGATTTTAAAATGGAAAAAAGATTTTTAAGAAATTTGGAAGTTTCGCCAATAGGAATGGGCTGTATGGGATTTTCGCACGGCTACGGCGATATTCCCGAAGAAAGTTACAGTATTGAGGCGATTCAAAAGGCGTATGAGTTCGGTTGCACATTTTTTGACACGGCTGAAGGCTACGCGCCTAATATGTTACCTGAAAGCAAAGGACACAATGAAAAAATTTTGGGTAAAGCCGTAAAAAATTTTCGTCAAAAAATTGTCGTTGCAACAAAATTTATGCTTACTGTTGATGAAATTTCCGGAAAAAATATTGTTGACGTGATTAAATCGCACTTGGAAAATTCGCTGAAAAATTTGCAAACAGATTATGTTGACCTGTACTATTTGCACAGAGTCAATCCTGAAATTCCCGTCGAAAAAATTGCTGACGCTATGGGCAAAATTATTGACGCGGGGATTATTCGCGGCTGGGGACTTTCTCAAGTTTCGGTTGACACGATTAAAAAAGCGCAAGAAATTACGCCGCTTGCTGCCGTGCAAAATATTTATTCTATGATTGAGCGCAGTATTGAAGAAAAAGTTATCCCTTACTGCCTTGAAAATAATATTGGTGTTGTGCCGTTTTCGCCTATTGCAAGCGGCTTTTTGTCGGGCAAAGTTACGACTCAAACAGATTTTTCTCACAGCGATGACGTAAGAAAATTTGTCCCGCAATTAAAGCGGGAAAATCTTGAGGCAAATCAGCCAATTTTGGACTTGATAAAAAAATTTGCCGAAAATAAAAATGCAACGCCCGCGCAAATTTCGTTGGCGTGGATGCTGAAAAAATATAAAAATGTAGTGCCAATTCCCGGCTCCAAAAATCAAGGACGAATTTTGGAAAATCTCGGCGCGTGGAATGTACAACTTTCTGACGAAGAGTTTTTGGAATTGGATTCAGCGTTGAATAAAATTCCCGTTGCGGGATTTCGCGGACACGTCGAAATGATGGGCGATTCTATGAAAAATTGGGACAGAAAAAAATAATTCCAGATAAAAATTTTGAGAGGCAATTTTTATGAAGAATGTTTTAATCATTTCGGGACATACGGACTTAGAAAATAATTCGTTTGCGAACAAAATTATTTTGAACAAGTTGCAGGAACTTTTACCTCAGGCAGAATATCTTTTCTTGGACAAAGAATATCCCAATTACAAAATTGAAGTGGAAAAAGAACAGGCGCGGCTCGTTAAAGCAGATGTGATAGTTTTTCAATTCCCGTTTTTCTGGTATTCGATGCCGTCAATTTTGCATAAATATCAGGAAGATGTTTTTGTACACGGATTTTCGCACGGCTCGAAAGGCAAGGCGTTAGTCGGCAAAAAAGTTATAATTTCGTTCACGTCGGGTGCGCCGGAAGAAATGTATCAAGAGGGCGGCAAACAAAATTATCCTATTGAAGCGTTTTACCCGCCGTTCAAAAATTTTGTAGTATCTTGTAATATGGAATTGGCGGGAATAATTTACAGCGGCGGACTTTCCTACGCAAGCCGCCACGACGACGCAAAACTTCAGGCAATGAAAGAAAAAGCAATTCGCCACGCTGAAAAACTTGCAGAGGAGTTAAAAAAATTATGCGCGGATTGAAAGATAAAGTTATTTTGATAACGGGCGCAGGTTCAGGAATTGGAGCAGTTGCCGCAAAATATCTCGCCGAAAAAGGCGCAAAAGTTTTGATTATCGGGCGTACCGAAAAAACTTTGAAAGAATCCGCCGCACAACACGAAAATATTTTCTATGAAGCTGCTGACATTAACCAAACTGAAGATATTAAAAAAATTTTGAACGTCGTTAAAGAAAAATTTGGGCGGCTTGATGCGCTTGTAAATAATGCCGGTGTTGCACCTGTTGCGCCGCTGGGAAAAATTTCAATGGCTGAAGTCGATAAAACTTTTGCAACGAATGTTAAAGCGGTTATTGAACTTTCGCAAGAATTTTTACAAATGCTGAAAGAATCTAAAGGTACGATTATAAATATTGGCTCGGCGAACGCCTCAAAACCAATGCCCAATATGTCGGTTTATTCTGCAAGTAAGGCGGCGTTGGTAGCTTTAACTCGTGCTTGGGCAAAAGAATTGGCGGCTGACGGCGTGCGTGTCAATTCGGTTTCAGTGGGACCAATTTGGACGCCAATTTACGATAAAACAAGTTTATCTGAAGAAGAATCTAAAAAACATATCGAAACGGTTAAAAAAATTGTACCGCTCGGACGTTTTGGAGAATCTGAAGAAGTCGCGGCTGTAATTGCGTTTTTGGCGTCAGAAGAATCAAGTTTTGTAACGGGCGCAGATTACGCGGTTGACGGCGGCACTTGTGCATAAAAAAATTTTAGGAGAGTTTAACGATGATTATTTATTTTTCGTCAACCGGCAACAGTCAATTTGTTGCAGAACAAATAGCCGCTGCCACGAATGACAAAGTTATTTCAATTCGGCAAGTTTTAAACGGCGGCGAAAAAAATTTCACGCTTGCAGAAAATGAAAATTTCGGCGTGGTACTGCCGGTTTATTTTGGCGGATTTCCTTCAATCGTCAAAGATTTTTTCAAAAATATTAAAATCAACGTTAAAGGCGAAAATCACTACACCTATTTTGTTGCAACTTGCGGTGGCGGCGCGGGCAATATTAATCTTGAGGCAGAAAAAACTTTACAAAATTTCGGCTTGCAACTCGACGCGGAATTTGTAATTTTTATGGTTGACAACTGGACGCCGTTTTTTGATTTGAATGATAAAAAATATGTTGAACAAGCTGAAAGTAAAGTTGAGCCGGCTTTAAAAGAAATTGTTGGAAAAATTTTGCGTCAAGAAAAAATTAAAATCCCTGCAAGCATTTCGGCTGAAGAGGCTGAAAAGCGTTATGCAATTTATGAAAATCTGCGCGACACAAAAAATTTTACAGTCAATGAAAATTGCGTAGGTTGCGGCAAATGTGCGCGTCAATGCCCGCTTAAAGTCATTGAAATTCAAAATAAAAAGCCCGTCTGGGTAAAAGAAAAATGCACGCTTTGTTTCGGCTGTCTGCACTGTTGCCCCAAAAATGCAATTAATTTCAACAATCAAACTGAAGGGCGCGGGCAATATCACAATCCGCGTATCAAAAAAATTATTTGAGGCGGTGATTCTATGGCAAATTTGGGATTCGGATGGATGCGTCTGCCGTTGCTATCCAATAATCAAACTGACATTGACTTGGAACAAGTAAAAAAAATGGTTGACGAATATTTGGCGGCGGGATTTAATTATTTCGATACTTCGTTTGTGTATCACGGAGGAGCGAGCGAAAATGCAATTAAAGAATGTTTGGTCAAGCGTTACGCCCGCGACAAATTTATTTTGACTTCAAAACTTCCAATTTTCGCAATTAATGAAGAAAATCAAGTCGAAGAAACTTTTAACAAGCAGCTTGAAAATTGCGGCGTCGAGTACTTCGATTATTTTTTGTTGCACAATATGAATATCATTCGCTATGAGGGCGTTGTCAAAAATTGCAAAATGTTTGAGCATATGAAAAAGTGGAAAGCCGCAGGTAAAATTAAACATATCGGCTTTTCTTTCCACGATTCGGCAGAAGTTTTGGATAAAATTTTGACTGAACATCCGGAAGTTGAGGCAGTTCAAATTGTCGTAAATTATATTGACTGGGAAAGTTATTACATTCAGTCGAAAAAATGTTATGAAACAATTCGCAAGCACGGCAAAAAAGTTTTGATAATGGAGCCGGTAAAAGGCGGTACATTGGCAAAGGCTCCGGCTGAAGTCGAAAAAATTTTTAAAACTGCCGCGCCCGAAAATTCGGTTGCAAGTTGGGCGATACGTTTTGCGGCAAGTCTTGAAGACGTTATCGCCGTAATTTCCGGTATGTCAAATTTGGAACAAGTCAAAGATAATCTTGCAACAATGAAAAATTTTGCGCCGCTCAATTCTGACGAACAAAAAATTGTCGCGCAGGCAAATAAAATTTATCGTGAAAGCGGACCACTCAAAAAGGCAACTTTCGCAGAATACGAAAATATTAAGCCTAAGGGAATTTCGGCGGCTGAAGTTTTGGAAACGTACAACAATTCAATGATTCAACCCGTACCGAATTTTTCTGCGGAGGCAAATTATTTTTCACTTGAAAAAGCTAAACATAAAATCAAAATGGACGCGCCCTGCTTTGACGAAAAAATTATTTGCAACGGCGAAGATATTACAAAAATTGTTAAAGACGCCGAAAAATTTTTAACTGACGGAATGTTTTTCAAATACGAGGTGTAAATATGAAAAAAATTTTGTGCGTGGTAACAAGCAACAATGTCAAAGGCAACACGGGTATTCCTACCGGTTTTTGGCTTAGTGAACTTACTCACCCAATGGCAAAATTTGAGGCGGCGGGTTACGAAACTGTTTTGGCGTCGATTAAGGGCGGCAAGCCTCCGATTGATGAAGGCAGTTTAGATTTTTCTGACGCAATTAATAAAAAATTTTGGGACAATCCAACTTTTCAGAAAAAATATCAAAACACGCTGAAACTTTCTGAAGTCAACGCCAAAGATTATGTTGCAATATTTTTCGCAGGCGGGCACGGCGTGATGTGGGATTTTCCGGACAGCGCGGCGATTGATAAAGTTACTCGTGAAATTTACGAAAACGGCGGCGTTGTTTCTGCAGTTTGTCACGGTCCGGCGGCTCTCGTAAATGTCAAACTTAGCAACGGAAATTATTTAGTTGCCGGAAAAAATGTTACGGGCTTTACCAACGCCGAAGAAGACGAAGTGCAAGGAACAAAAATTGTACCGTTTTTGTTGGCAGATAAACTTAACGAACACGGCGCAACTCATCACGCCGCCGCAAATTGGAGCGATAATGTTGTTGTTGACGGGCGGCTTGTTACGGGGCAAAATCCCGCAAGCGCGGCTAGTGTCGGCGACGCTGTTATAAAAATTTTAAATTAGGGAGGAATTTTTATGCCGTTAATTTCAGTTGAAGCGGTTCATCCAACGCAGGAGCAAAAGGAAAAATTAATTGCCGAGCTTACCAAAAAAGCGAGCGAAATTTTGGGCGTTGACGAAAAATTTTTCTACGTCCTTGTTAAAGAAAACGACCTTGATAATTGGGGGGTCGGCGGCAAAACTTTGAAACAGTTTATGGCTGAAAACAAAAAGTAAAAATTTGGCGCACTTTGAAAAAATAAAAACCGTCGGCAAAAGTCGGCGGCTTTTTTGTAAGGAGGTAAATTTTGTGCGGAAAATATTTTTAATCGTAGTGTCTGCGCTGATTTTAAATTTTTCAACGGTATTTGCGGCGGCGGCGTGGAACTTTCCACAAGACAGCGTAAAACTTGAAGGAACTGCAAAACAAAATTACATTGCCGAAAAAATGAACGCGCTTTTTCATCCTGCGCCAAATGCTAAACCTGCCGCAATAAATTTTGAAGTTCCCGACGGCTGGAATTATGAAAAATTTGAGCTTGACGGTTTACCCTGCGAAGTTTTGGAAAATCCTAATGCCGGTACTGAAAGAGTTGTTTTGCAATTTCACGGCGGCGGCTACGTTTTGCCGCTTAGAAACGGTCACAGAAATTTGGGGATAATTCAAGGCGTGCTTGCAGACGCAAAACAAGTTTACATGATTGATTACAGAATTGCTCCGCAAAATACTTTTCCTGCCGCGCAAGAAGACGCCGTTAAAGCTTACAAAGAAATTTTAAATCGTGGAATTGCGCCGGAAAATATTATTGTAATTGGCGATTCTGCGGGCGGAAATTTGACTTTGGCACTTTCAATTTATCTGAAAGAAAATAATCTTCCGCAACCGAAATTAAATATTTTAGTATCGCCGTGGGCGGCTATGACTACGAATTTTCCTTCACGCAAATACAATGAAACACGAGATTTAGTTTTGGGCAAAGGATATTCTCCGCTTTTCGAGGCAATTAAAAAACCTGCTTACGCCAAAGGTTACAAAGTAAAAGACCCGCGCCTTTCGCCAATTTATGCAGATTTAAAAAATTTTCCTACAATGTTAATTCAATCCGGCGGCTACGAATTACTTTTAGATGAATGTATTGAGCTTGCAAAAAAAGCGGCGGCTGACGATGTGAAAGTTGTTTTAACGGTTTATCCCGGTATGCCGCACGACTTCGCTTTAATGTTGCCGGAATTGCAGGACAGTTTAGATTCTTTTAAAGAAATTCAAGATTTTATAAATCAAAATATGGACGATTGAAAAATTTTTTGGGGAGGAATTTTTATGAAATATGTTAAACTCGGCAATTCAAATTTAAATGTTTCAAGAATTTGTTTGGGCTGTATGGGATTCGGCAACGCGGCAACCGGTCAACACAGCTGGACACTTGACGAAGAAAAATCCCGTGAAATTATCAAACACGCGCTGGAAAGTGGAATAAATTTTTTCGATACTGCGATAGTTTATCAGCAAGGCAGCAGTGAACAATTTGTAGGGCGTGCGCTGAAAGATTTTGCAAAACGCGAGGAAGTTTTTATAGCCACAAAATTTTTGCCGCGCTCTCCTGCCGAAATTGAAAATAATATCAGCGGACAAGCACATATTGCAGATATGATTGACAGAAGTTTGAAAAATCTAGGAATGGATTTTGTTGACTTGTATATTTATCATATGTGGGATTATCAGACGCCGATTTTGGATATTTTGGAAGGATTAAACAACGCTGTTAAAGCCGGAAAAGTTCGTTACATTGGAATTGCGAATTGTTACGCTTATCAACTTGCAAAGGCTAACGCGCTTGCAGAAAAAAATAATTTCGCCAAATTTATTTCAGTGCAGAATCATTACAATTTAATTTTCCGCGAGGAAGAACGGGAAATGGCGGCGTTTTGTGCAGAAGAAAATATTGCAATGACGCCCTACAGTGCGCTTGCAAGCGGCAGACTTTCCAAAAAGCCCGGCGAAACTTCAAAACGTTTACAGGAAGATTCTTATGCAAAATTTAAATATGATGCAACGGCTGAAACTGATTCAAAAATTATTGAGCGCGTCATTGAACTTTCTGAAAAATACGGCGTCTCAATGACAGAAATTTCTTTGGCGTGGCTTTTAACAAAAGTTGAATCGCCGGTTGTTGGCGCAACAAAATTTCATCATATCGACGGCGCGGCTAAGGCTACAGATTTAAAACTTTCTGACGAAGATATAAATTATCTTGAGGAACTTTACACGCCGCATAATTTAGTTGGAGTTATGGCACAAAATAAACCTGCCGCAAATAAAAATTCTCAGGTATGGATACAAAACGCCCCAAAATAAAAATTTATAATTAATAATAAAAAAGCCCTTCCTCATTTGGAAGGGTTTTTCTATTTTATTTTAAGTTAAAAAATTTTTAATCTTTTAAATTGCCGCCAGCTTTTTGAATTTGTTGAGTAGTTTCTTTAAGGTGGCTGCGAATTGCGCCTTTAACAGCCATTTCAGCATTAAATTTGGCGTCTTTGGCTTTTTCAACGGCGTTATCGACTTTTTCATTTACACTTTCTTTAACGTCGCCTGCAACTTCTTTTACAGTGCCCTTAGCATTGGAAAGATCTTTTGCAGCGGCAGTAACTCTTTCTTTTGCGTCGTCAACTTTTTCTTCAACGGATTCTTTGATATTGTCTTTAGTTTCGACTAAATCATTTTTGGCGGCAGTAACTCTTTCTTTTGCGTCGTCAACTTTTTCTTCGAAAGTTTCTTTGATATTGTCTTTAGTTTCGACAACTTTTTCTTTGGCGTCGTCGATTTTTTCTGCAACGTTTTCTTTAATTTCGTCTTTTTTTTCTTTGGCTTTTTCAACGGCGTCATCGAGTTTTTCAGCAACGCCGCCGAGTTTTTTCGCCGCCGCGTCTACCATTGATTTAAACATTGAAAAACTTCCTTTCAGTCAGTTTTTAGGCAGAAGGCAAAAGGCAGTAGTCAGTAATAAAAACTCTTGCCTTATGCCTCTTGTCTCTTGCCTAAATTACGAATTAAACTTTCGGCAGTTTCAAACATTTTGGGCAAGCCGTCAGGATTTTTACCGCCTGCTTGTGCCATATCGGGACGCCCGCCGCCGCCGCCGCCAATAAGTTTTGAAATTTCCTTGACGATTTTTCCGGCGTGAACTCCGAGTGCAACGGCTTTTTTGTCAGCTTTAACCACAAGATTAACTTTGCCTTCATTTACCGCCGCCAAAACTGCAACGCCCGTATCAACTTTATCAACAAGAAAATCTGCAATTTCGCGCAGTTTATCCATATTTTCAGCCTGCGCGACGCCGGATAAATATTTAACTTTTCCAATTTCATTTGCCGCCATTAAAAGTTTTTGCGCTTCAGCTTTTTCTTTCATTGATTGAACTTGTTCGAGTTGCTTTTTCATGGATTTATCTTCGGCAAGAATTTTTTCAACCTGTGCGGGTAAATCTTCAGCACGAACTTTTAACAATGTTGAAACAGAATTTAAAATTTGATTTTGTTTATTGGCGTCAAGAATTGCGGCGCGTCCTGTAATTGCCTCAATTCTGCGCACGCCCGCCGCTACGCCACTTTCACTGACGATTTTAAATCTGCCAATTTGCCCGACGTTTTTGACGTGAGAGCCGCCGCAAAGTTCACAGCTGAAATTTGGAACTGTAACAACGCGTACAATATTTCCGTACTTTTCGCCGAATAAAGCCATTGCGCCTAATTTTTTTGCGTCGTCAATGCTCATCTGTTTAATATCGACGTCAACCGCCTTTAAAATTTCTTCATTTACCATTTCTTCAACGGCTGAAATTTGTTGAGGCGTGACAGGTTCAAAATTTGAAAAGTCAAAACGCAGTCTTTCAGGCGTAACAAGGGAGCCTGCTTGATGAACTTGTTCACCAACAATTTTTCTAAGCGCGGCTTGCAATAAATGTGTAGCAGTATGGTTACGCGCTGAAGAAAGTTTTTTATCTGCGTCAACGATAATTTTTACAGTTTCGCCGCGTTTAATTTGCCCTTCCTCAACGTACGCCTCATGGTAAATTGTACCGTCGGGAAGTTTTTTTGCGTTGTCGATTCTGATTTTGCAAAATTCGCCCAAAAATTCTCCAACGTCGCCGACTTGCCCGCCGCCTTCAGCATAAAAAGGCGTGACTTGCAAAATTATTCCTACTTCGTCGCCGTCTTGAATTTCTTCGACAAGTTTACCGTTTTTCCACATTGCAACAATTTTCGATTCAGTAGCCGCGCTGTCAGATTTCAAAGATTTTGTATCGATTGAAGAAAGGTCGGGAATTGCTGCCCATTCATTGGCGGCACGAGCGGCGCGGGCGCGTTTACGCTGATTTTCCATAGCCGCGTTAAAGCCGTCTTTGTCGGGCGTCAAAGAATTTTCAGCCAAAATTTCTTCAGTTAATTCAAAGGGGAAACCGTAAGTATCATAAAGTTTGAAAATAAATTCGCCGCCAAGTTCAGATTTTTTAGCCTGTTTAACGGCGTCAATTTCTTTACTCAAAAGTTCCATGCCCTGCGCGAGGGTTGCTGCAAATCTATCTTCTTCAATGCGAATAACTTTTTTAATGTAGGAAATATTTTTTTCAAGTTCTTCAAAGTCAGCAACGCCGTTATAAATTTTTGCAACAGCGTCAACCGCGCCTTCAAGGAAAGCGTCTTTAATTCCCAACATTCGCCCGTGACGAATTGCACGTCTTAAAATTCTGCGCAAAACGTAGCCGCGCCCTTCGTTTGAAGGCAGAATCCCGTCCATAATCATAATTGACATACTGCGGGCGTGGTCGGCAATGACTTTGAAGGAAATATCTTTTTTGGCGTCGTCGCCGTAATTCAAGCCGCAACATTTTTCAACGTATTCGATAATCGGAAAAAGTAAATCTGTTTCAAAGTTGGTTTTCTTGTTTTGCAAAACGGATGCAAGCCTTTCAAGCCCGCAACCTGTATCAATATTTTTATGTTCCAAAGGCTCGTACTTGCCGTCTTCAGTTTTATTGTATTGAGTGAAAACCAAATTCCAAATTTCCAAATATCTGTCACAATCGCAACCGGGCGCACAAGTTTCTTTACCGCAGCCGCGCTCTTCGCCCAAATCGATATAAATTTCAGAATCCGGACCGCAAGGACCGCCCGTGCCAATTTCCCAAAAATTATCTTCCATTCGCACAATATGCGCGGGATTTAAGCCGGGTTGTTGTTTCCAAATTTTTTCTGCCTCGTCATCTTTGGGATAAATTGAAATCCAAAGTTTATCTTTTGGCAATTCGCAAATTTCGGTTAAAAATTCCCATGCCCACGGAATTGCACTTTCTTTGAAATAATCGCCGAATGAAAAATTTCCCAACATTTCAAAATATGTATGGTGTCGCGCAGTTCTGCCGACGTTTTCAATATCGCCGGTACGCACGCAACGTTGAGAAGTTGTAACGCGGCGGCGCGGCGGCGTAACTTTGCCCGTGAAAAATGCTTTAAAGGGAGCCATTCCCGCGCCTATCATTAACAAAGTTGGATCGTCTTTAGGAATAAGTGACGCGCTCGGCAAATGTAAATGTCCCTTACTTTCAAAAAATTTTACATACGCCTCGCGCAGTTCATTTCCCGTCATATATTTCAAATTTCCAGCCTCCTAAAAAATTCTGCAGATTAAAGGCATTTGAGTTCTTTAACCGCACCGTAAGTGATTAAGTTAGTGGCGTCAACAGGGTTGCCCTTCATAATAATTTCTTCGATTTTTGAAAGATTTTCGTCAGTAATTTGGACGCGCCCTGCGATTCTCTCGGAGTTAATCTTTTGAAAAAGTCTCCTGCGCGAAATTGGCGTATCTTTGAAAGTAACATTGTTGTAAAAGATATTCATCGTCGAAGGATCTTTTTCGGCGTTGCAATTAAAGAAAACGAATATTTTACTTGCCATAATTTCCACCCTCCAAAAAATATTTTAGTACGCGCGCAGTATAGCATTTTTTTTTTAGCATTGCAAATATTTAAGGGATAAGGGCTAAAGACTAAAGGCTAGGGACGGGGATATTTTGACACGCTGTAAATATAACAAATTACTTGAAAAAAATTTTTAATTATGCTAATATTCGACGCGGTTAAAAAAATAATCTTGAAGGGAATTTTTGAGGAAACGCGGACACTCAATTAAAATTCCTCAAGATTTTTTGTACAGGTTATCGAAACTTTTTAAGGAGGATTTTTAATGAAAAAGTCAATCGCATCAGCTTTAACGGCGGCAATAGTTTTGGGCGCAGCGTCAACAACTTTTGCAACTCCAACTGATGAAGAAGTTGCACAACTGCGCGCACGTGTTGCTGAATTGGAGCGCATTATTCGTGAACAACAAAGTAATTCTAACGCAAGCAGAAGAGACGTTAATGAATTAGATTCACGTGTTACTGAATTGGAAAGAACAGGCAAAAATCCTTTGTTGGAAAAATTTAGTATTTCCGGTGAATTGCGTTATCGTTTTTGGAATCGCTATAAGGCTCCCGATGTCAGCCAACTTCAACTTAGACTTTTCCCAACTTTTAAAATTGACGATCATTTTACTGTTAAATCACGTATTACAGGCTCCTACAGAATGGATAATGACAGCGAAAGTAACGCGGCAATGACTTACGCTTATTTGGAATCTAAATTTAATAAATTCCAACTTAACGCCGGTAAAATGCCGCTGTTCACAAATTCAGATCAAGGACTTGTTGCAGATGACTTTTTCAGCGGTGTTCAATTCATTTTCGGTGATAAAACCAAAGTTATTGTCAATGGCGGACATTGGGATAGCGGTATAATTGACGGAAATTATATTGGCGCAGAAGTTACAAGCAATTTCAATGATAAAGTTGACGCCGGAATAGGTTATCATTACTTAAAAGAAGGTGGCACTGATAATAAGGCAAGTATCATAGCCGGCGGCGTAGGATTCAACATTGGCGAAGATTGGAGACTTTTCGGCGCAGTAGCTCACAATAATAAAGCTAATAAAGATAAAACCGCTTACAATATCGAAGGTTCTTATAAAGGCGCAAACAGAAATGAAAAAGGAAGTTGGGGCGTATATGCCGCCTATCGTTATGCTCCAAGTACAGTTTCTATTGTCCCCACTTATGATACTTTCAGCTTTGTCAATAAAAAAGGTTTTGAAGTCGGCGCAACGTGGACGCCCTATAAAAATACTTTAACCAAATTAGCTTATTTCCACGGCAAATATTTTGGCGGTGGAGACGATAGAACTTTGTTTGCGCGTGCAAGCATTTTCTTCTAATAAATATTTTTCTACAAAAAAATCAGCCGCCTTTATAGTTTGGTAGTTTGATAGTGGAGTAGTTGGATAGTAATTACTATCGTACTATAACACTACCGCACTATCCCACTACAAGGGCGGCTTTTTTAGTTGGAAAATTTTCAAGTTAAATTTTAGTCATCCAGAGCCCGTGCAAATTGCAATATTCATAGACGGCTAAAGGAGTATCGCCTTCAGCAATGAAAAAAGTTGCCTCCGGTTTATCATTGAAAGTCAAATAGCGATGCTGTCCGCCAAATTTCGTTTGCAAGTAAATCCATTCGATAAGGTGCGCCTCTGTCATTGGGTGCGGAACACTTCCAACTTTTACAGAAATTTTGTTGCCGTCAACTTCGACTACGGGGACGTGCTTTTCTTGCGCGGCGTCGGTAGTGTTTGCAGTCAAAATTTTCATTGGCGCGCCGTTGCAGGAAATTTCGGCTGAATTTTTGTTAATCAGCATTACCAAAGTTTTATCTTCGCCGATAAAAATTCTTCCATTACTCATAATAAAAACCTCCACAAATTAAAAATCAGAAAACAGCAAAAAATTTGAAAGTCGCCCGCCTCACTTCGTTTTTTGTTGGAAATTAAAATTACTGCAACGAAAGAAAACGCGGCTGTTACCTTTAAATTTCTACCGCTTAACTCACAAAAAATAGCACGCAAAACCGCGCAGGCTGTAGAAAAAAGAAATTACATTTAAACATAAAAAATTTTCATACATTGTAAACGAATATTTTTAAAGCGGCAAGTGCTGTATTAAAAATCGATTTTAAGGCGGGTTAAATTTAATTTTGGTATAAAGTATCGTAAAAGATTTTGAAAGGGGCTTGTCGGCGATTACAGCGCGTCTACGAGGCTTAATTTTTAAACTGTAACAAAATTAAGGCGGGTTAAATTTAATTTTGGTATAAAATATCGTAAAAGTTGCTGAAGGGGGCTTGTCGGCGATTATAGCGCGTCTGCGTGGCGTAATTTTTAAACTGTAACAAAATTTACAATAATGAAAGAATTTTGAAAGGATATTTGCAAGCGGCGTTGAAGTATTTGAAGTAATTCTTGACAATAACAGCGGCGGTGTTGTAAAATGCTCAAAGTGCAGATTTTTAAGGGCGAAAGTGTGCCTTTTAATTTTAAAATTTCGGCAGAAAAATTTTGCAGTGAAGATTTTTTGGATAATGGCAAATTTTTGGGCGAATTGGAAATTTCAGGCGAAACTGTGAGTAACGATTTGGGAATAATTATACGCGGAAAAATAAAATGTTGCAAAGAATTTAATTGTGACAGATGTCTAGCGTTATCGAAAGAAAATCAAATTCACGAGTTTGAGGAAGAAATTGACAGCGCGGAAATTATTGAAGACCTTATCGATATAACGGATCTTGTAAGAGATACGCTAATTGCAAGTCAACCGATAAAAAATCTTTGCAAAGTTGATTGTAAGGGACTTTGCCCCGTCTGCGGAAAAAACTTGAATGAAGGCGAGTGTAATTGCCAAAGGTTTAATGTTGACCCGCGCCTTGCACCGTTAATGAAATTCAAAGATTTTTGACAGTAGGAAAATTTTATAAGGAGGTGAACTCCGTTATTGAAATTTCTTGAGTGAATTTTTAATTTGCCTTGAAAATTTTTCAGTAACGGTGTGAAACTTGGCAGCACCAAAAAGAAAATTAAGTAAATCAAGACGTGACAGACGCCGCGCAAATTGGAAATTGGAGGCTCCGAATTTAGTTAAATGTCCGAGATGCCACGAACCAAAACTTCCGCACCATGTTTGCTTGGAATGCGGTTATTATGACGGCAAAGAAGTTATTGAAACGGCTTGAGGATAACGGAAATTGTTGGGCAGGCATTGGACCTGCTCATTTTTTTTATAGGGAGTAGTAAAAGTGAAAATTGCACTTGACGCAATGGGCGGCGATAACGCGCCCGCAGAAATTGTTAAAGGCGCAGTTGACGCCGCAAAAAAATTTTCCTGCGAAATATTTTTAGTCGGCAATGAAATAAAAATTCTTGAAGTACTGCGCGAATTTCCGGATTGGCAAAATTTGCCTATAAAAATTAAACACACTGAAGAAATTATCGAAATGGGCGAACACCCTGCAGACGCCGTGCGCAACAAAAAAAATTCTTCAATCGTGGTGGCAACGCAAATGGTAAAAAGCGGCGAATGTGACGCGGTACTTTCAGCCGGCTCCACAGGCGCGGCAGTTGCAGCGGCGCAATTAATTTTGAAAAGGATTAAAGGAATCGGACGCCCCGCCATTGCTACGCCTATTCCTACTCCCAAAGGTGTAACTTTACTTTTGGACAGCGGCGCAAATGTTGACAGCAAGCCTGAACATTTAGTGCAAAGTGGAATTATGGGCGCGCTTTATGTTGAACACGTTTTGGGCAAAAAAAATCCGGAAGTTGGACTTTTAAATATTGGCGAAGAAGAAACTAAGGGAAATGAACAGGTAAAAGAAACTTTGCAACTTTTTAAAAATATGACAACGATAAATTTTACCGGCAATGCTGAAGGGCGCGATATTCCGACGGGAAAATTTGACGTGATAGTGTGTGACGGATTTGTGGGCAATGTGGTTTTAAAATTCGGCGAAGGGCTGGCAACCACAATTTTTAAACTGATTAAAGAGGCGATTAACGAAGGCGGCGTTTCTGCAAAATTCGGCGCGTTGCTTTTAATGCCAACTTTGAAGGAACTTGCAAAAAAATTGGACGCCTCTGAATACGGCGGCGCGCCGCTTTTAGGCGTCAACGGCTATTGCATAATTAGTCACGGCAGCTCCGACGCTAAGGCAATTTGTAACGCTATTGGGCTTGCTAATGATTATGTTCATAATAACGTTTTGGAACATATTAAAACCGCGCTTGAAAAGGAATTAAGGGCTAGGGACTAGAAAAATTTTTAATTTAATAACTAAATCCTAACTAAGATTGAAATATAAATTTGCGCAGGTTATAATAGAATTAGTGAGGAGGAGAAGATTTAATGTTTGAAAACAACGTAATCTGTAAGTTACTGAAAATCAAATATCCGATATTTCAGGGCGGGATGGCGTGGATAGGAACTGCTGAACTTGCCTCTGCAGTATCAAACGCGGGCGGCTTAGGTTTAATTGGCGCAGGACACATGCCGCCGGACGTTTTACGCAAAGAAATTAAAAAATGCAAAGGTTGGACAGAAAAACCTTTTGGCGTAAATATTATGCTAATGTCGCCGTTCGTCAAGGAAGTTATGCAAGTCGTAATTGATGAAAAAGTTCCTGTAGTTACAACCGGCGCTGGCAACCCCGGCGAATATTTACCTGCTTTAAAAGAAATTGGTACAAAAGTTATCCCCGTTGTTGCAAGTGTAGCGTTGGCAAAAAGACTTGAAAAAGGCGGCGTTGACGCGGTTATAGCTGAAGGCTGTGAATCCGGCGGACACATTGGCGAAATTTGTACAATGCCTTTAATTCCGCAAGTTGTTGACGCTGTTGATGTTCCCGTAATTGCAGCGGGCGGTTTTGCTGACAGTCGCGGCTTAGCGGCGGCTTTTTCACTCGGCGCGCACGCTATTCAAATGGGAACTCGTTTTGTTTTGAGCAAAGAATGTATCGCCCACCCCAATTATAAAGAAATTGTACTTAAGGCAAAAGATCGTTCAACTGTTGTAACCGGCAGAACTTTAGGACACCCTGCGCGAGTTATCGCAAATAAATTGACGCGCACATATTTAGAAATGGAGGCAAATGGAGCCTCTCCTGAAGAACTTGAACAACTCGGCGTTGGAAGTTTGCACAAGGCTACACATGAAGGCGACGTTGAAAACGGCTCGGTTATGATTGGACAAATTTCCGGTATGCTTGACGATATTAAATCTGTACAAGAAATTATTGACGATATTGTAAACGGCTTGCCGCAAGCTGTAGCAAATTTGCAGAGCAATTATCTTTGATAAGGCAAAAGGCAAAAGGCAAAAGTGATAACAATTCCCTACTGCCTTTTTACTACTGCCTACTGCCTAAAATCAACTGAAAGGAGTTTTACAATGTCAAAAATCGCATTCGTATTTCCGGGACAGGGCGCACAATTTGTAGGAATGGGTAAAGATTTTTATGACAATTTCGACGTGGCTAAAAATTTTTTCGATGAGGCAGACGACGCGCTCGGCTATTCAATAAAAAAAATGTGCTTTGAAGGCTCGGAAGACGATTTAAAACTTACTGCAAACACTCAACCGGCGATTTTAATTGTAAGTGTAATTGCGGCTGAAATTTTAAAATCTGAAGGAATTACAGCTGAAGTTGCGGGCGGACACAGTTTAGGCGAATATTCGGCACTGGTTGCGGCGGGTTCTTTAAAATTTCGTGACGCGGTAATTTTGGTACACAAACGCGGGCAATTTATGCAAGAGGCTGTTCCAGTCGGTGAAGGTTCAATGGCGGCGATTATCGGGCTTGACGATAAAATTATTGTTGATATTTGCAATGAAATTTCTGATGAAGTTCAGGCGGTTAATTTTAATTGTCCCGGACAAACTGTCATCGCGGGAACGGTTAAAGGCGTAGATTTTGCCGTTGAAAAGTTAAAAGCCGCAGGAGCCAAAAAGGCGGTTGTTTTGCCGGTAAGTGCGCCCTTCCATTCAACGCTGATGAAACCTGCCGCAGAAAAACTTTCAGCTGAACTTGATAAAATCGAAATTAAAAATGCTGCCTTTCCAATAGCCGCAAATTTCAACGGCAACCTTGAAACTTCAGCCGCTGAAATTAAAAATAACCTCGTCGCGCAGGCTGATCACCCCGTGAAATGGATTGACTGTGTAAAATCTATGCAGAATTTTGGCGCAGATATTTTTGTTGAGTGCGGACCGGGTAAAACTCTCTGTGGTTTTAATCGCCGTATCGACAAGCAAATTAAAAGTTTCAATGTTGAAAATATTGACAGCTTAAAAATTTGTATCGATACTTTAAAAAATTAGCCCCGTACACGCGCTGACAAGCCCGACAAGCCCCGTTCAACTACTTGTACGATAACTTTATATTAAAAAGTTTTGAAAGGCGGCTTAAAATCGATTTTAGGCGATTTTTCTTTTACTCAGTCAAAATAAAAAATTTAATGAAGTTTAAAACTTCGAGGGATAAAAAATGTTTAAATTTGCACATAACAACCTAAATGTTTTGGATTTGCAGCGCAGTTTGAAATTTTACAAGGAGGCGTTGGACTTAACCGAAATTAGCCGCCTTGAATTTGAAGATTTTATTTTGGTATATTTGGGCGATTCTTTCAAAAGTCAACATCAGCTGGAGTTGCAGTGGTTTAAAAATCGACAAACGCCTTACAAGCTCGGCGAAAACAAATTTCATCTTGCCTTCACTGTAAAAGATTTTGACGCGGCTTATCAACGACACAAAAAATTAAACTGCATTTGCAACGAAGTTAAAAATTTGGGAATTTATTTTATTTCAGACCCCGACGGCTATTTGTTGGAAGTTTTGCCGGAAAATTGGGGAAAAGATTTTTAATTTTTGAGGCGAAAAAGATGCCGCACTTTAAATTTGACCATACAAATTTGACAGTTTTTGACATTGAGCGCAGTTTAAAATTTTATGAAGAGGCTCTCGGCTTAACCGAAATTGCCCGCCTTGAAACTAAAAGCTACATATTTATTTATATGGGCGACCCTTACCGAAGTGATCACGTTTTGGAATTGCAGGAAATAAAAAGCCGCGCCTTTCCTTACAATGTTGGCGACAGTTTATCGCATCTTGCCTTTATGGTTGACGATTTCAACGCCGCTTACGAAAAACATAAAAAAATGAATTGTATCTTCAAAGAGCACAAAGTAGCGGGACTTTATTGGATTAAAGACCCGGACGGTTATTTGATTGAAATTGTGCCAAAAGATTGGGGATTAGGTTTTAGGTATTAATTTGAATGGCAGCGTTGATTTATGCAAAATTTTTTTAGATTCTGTCAACCAAATGAATCCTAAAAACTAAGTACCACTTGCAACACGTGAAGAAACTATTCAAAAAGGATTCAGACCTTAACAGGTGAAGTAAATATGAGTTCAAAAGCTATGACGGCTTTAATTGAGTCGTTAATGAAATTGCCGGGCGTCGGTGCAAAAACTGCCGCTCGGCTTGCTTATCATATCGTAGAAATGAAAAATGACGACGTAGAAAATTTAGCCGCCGCCATAAAAAATATTAAAACTGAAACTCATTCTTGCGCTATTTGTTTTAATACGATTGATAAAAGCTATGACATTTGCGAAATTTGCAGTTCAGAAAAACGCGACGGACAGACAATTTGCGTTGTCAAAGATGCAAAGGATTTGGACGCCATTGAACGCGCCGGATTTTACACGGGAAAATATCACGTTACCGGCGGTTTAATTTCGCCAATGGCGGGAATTACGCAGGAAGATATTCGGCTGAAAGAATTGGTGGAGCGCGTTTACTCAAATGACATTCACGAAGTTATAATTGCGTTTGAACCGAATGTTGAAGGAACGGCAACCGCGCATTTTATCGCAAAACTTTTAAAGCCCGCCAATGTCAAAGTTACGAAACTCGCGCAGGGAATGTCGGTTGGCGCGGATTTTGCCGGTACTGACAGCATTACCATTGCTAAGGCGATTGAAAACCGCGTGCCAATTTAAAGGAGGCTATTTTATGGAATGGGAAATGTTTGATTTTGGAGTTTTACTTGGTCCAATTATCGGCGTTGCAATTATCGTTGTTTTGATACAGCTTGTTTCTTTGCCTTTTTGGCTGCTGAAAAATAGCGTTCTTGGTGCAATTATGCTTTACCTTTTTAATTTCCTAAATGTTTTTGTTATAAAAATTACTTTTATTCATTGCTTGATTGTTGGAATTTTTGGCGTGCCCGGCATTATCGGCTTAGTTATTTATCTTAATTATTTTAAGTAATTTTTTATTAGTAAATGTACTTTATTTTTCCAAAGTAAAAAAGAAAATAGCAACGAAAGAATCTTCAGTCGTCCGGTTGCAAATTCGACGAATAGGAAAATTTGCTCTCGCGTCCAATTTTACCGGCAAAAACTAAGACTGCGTTGGACGTTATAAACTCAAACTAAAAGAAACTTTTCTAGGATTTTTTTACAAAGTTTTTAAGAATTAACAAGTCGGCATTTCTTTCTTAAAAAGAAAGAAACGCCTGGCAAAGAAAGAATCGACGCCCGCCTGCGTTTTTCGCGTCGAACTTTTCAAAAATTTAAAGATAACCGCCGCGTTTTCTCACGTTACCTAAAGTTAAAGTCACAAGCAAAAACGGAGTGCGGCGGGCGTCATGCGCGCGCCAACTTCTTTCTTTGTAAACATACTCTAAGGATTTCTACAATTTTAACTCTTGGTAAGTTAAATTTTTTTCAAAAGAAATTAATAAATAATAGGAAAAAGTATACAGAGAAAAATGATTCAACTTGATAAAGTTACAAAATTTTATGGCGAACGGCTGATTTTTTCTGACGTAAGTTTTAAAATTATGGACGGCGAAAAAATCGGCATTGTGGGAAAAAACGGCGCGGGTAAATCCACGCTCCTAAAAATTATCATTGGCGCAGAAGAATTTGACGCCGGAACTATCAGCGGTATTCACAAGGAAGATATTGGCTACGCCGAACAAATTCCGCAATTTAAAAAATCTACGTTGCTTGCCGAAATGTTAAGCGCGGGCGTCGCAGAATTTCAAGCCAAAAAAATTTTATTCGGCTTAGGTTTTACTGAAACAGACCTTGCCAAAAATCCTAACGAATTTTCCGGCGGCGAAACTGCCAAAATTGCGCTTGCAAAGTCTTTGCTGGACGAGCCGCGCATTTTGATTCTTGACGAGCCCACCAACCACCTTGACATTTACGCCATTGATTTTTTGGAAGATTTTTTGAAAAATTATCGCTACACAGTTATTGCCGTCACGCACGACAGAAAATTTCTTCAAAATTGCGTTGATAAAATTGTTGACATTGAAAACGGCAAGGCAACGGTTTATTCTGCAAATTATGAAAAATTTGTACAGCTTAAGGCGGAGCGGCGGGAATTTGAACTTAAAGCTTACGAAAAACAACAGGAAGAAATTGCAAAACTTGAAGATTTTGTGCGCCGAAACAAAGTCCGCGCCTCCACTGCACGCCGCGCCCGCAGTCGTCAAATTGCGCTTGATAAAATGGAACGTTTGGAAAAGCCGCCGTCAACTGAATTTGTCAAAGTTAAACTTGGCGACGCCGCAGAATCTGCTAACCGCGTTTTAATTTTGGAAAATGTCAACTTCAAAAATATTATCAAAAATTTTTCAATGGAAATTCGCAAGGGCGAAAAGGTCGGCTTAATCGGCAAAAATGGTATCGGAAAATCCACGCTTTTAAAAATTATCGTAGGCGATTTAAAAAATGATTCCGGCACTGTAAAAATCGGCAACCGTGTGCAAATTGGTTATCTTTCGCAAGGACACGAAGAACTAAATGAAAATCTTACTGCGATTGAAGAATTGCAAAACGAATTTAATTTGACGAATGAACGCGCCCGCGCCGAACTTGCAAGGCTTGATTTAGGCGCGCAGGTTGTCGAAAAACCAATTTCTGCAATGTCAGGCGGCGAAAAAACCCGCGTTGCTCTTGCCAAATTAATTTTAACCGGCGCAAATTTTTTAATCCTTGACGAGCCGACAAACCATTTAGATTTGCCTGCGCGAGAGGCGATTGAAAATGCACTTAGAAATTTTGACGGAACAATTTTAATCGTAACGCACGACAGATATTTACTGGACGCCGTAACAAGCCGCGTTATAGAATTTGAAGATAAAGCCGCGCCCGTTGAAAAATCAGAAAAAATTTCAAAGTCTAAGCCGCAAAAAGAATCTTCACAACAAAAAAAATCTGCGCCGCCGGAAAAAACTTTGCAACAGCTTGAAAAACTTGAGGCGCAAATTAAAATGGCAGAAATGGAATTGAAAATGATTGAACACGAAATAAACACGGCAACCGCGCCGGAAAAACTTTCAGAATTGGCGGCGGCACATGAGGCAAAACTTTTAGAAATTGACGAACTTTACGCGGCGTGGTTAGAATAATTAAGCTTGACGTAAATAAAATTTTGTGTAAAAATTATCTCACTCAAATAAAAGGAGTGATTATTTGTGGCAAGTCAAACAGCTGCATTAGAAAAGCTTTTCGATGAATGGGCAAGAAAACACGCTGAAAAAGTTTCAACTGCCGAACCCTATTTAATGCCGGAACAAGAAACACCCTACGGCGGATTTATTCGTGACGGTATAATTAATCTTGAAAATTGGAAGAAACAAAAAGTTAGAATTTGCTTTATTTTGAATGAGGCGGGCGGTTACAACGATCTTGAAAAATTCCCTAACGGCGCAGACCTTGCGGCAGATTGGAATGAGCGCGGCTCTTTTTCAACTTTTATGTTTAAGCTTGCAGTTTGGACTAAGGCAATACAAGATTCTTTTGTTGCGCCTATAACTTACAACAAGCAAGAAGTTATGAAAATTCGTGATGAGCTTATTCGTTCAATCGCCATTGTAAATATCAAAAAAACTGACGGGCAAAAACGCAGTAATTTTGAACTTCTTCAACGTTTTGCCGCTGAAGACGCCGAAGAACTTAAACGCGAATTGGAATTAGTCAACCCAAATATAATTATTTGCGGCGAAAATTTTAGATTTTTGCGCGGCAAACGCCCGGAAGAAGAAGGCGCAAAAAGGGATCGCGTTTTCTATAGCGACGAAATTAAGCAAATTGCAAAGTTGACATACCTTTGGGGCAGTAAGTTAATTTTTAGTTTGTGGACTCCCGCAAATTTTGTCGGTACAATTTCTTCAAACACTATAAATTATTATGCTGTTCGTGAAATGTGCCGCGCCTCAATGAAGGCTTTTACTCAAAAAAAGAAAAAGTAAATCCTATAAGTTTTTTTCCAAAAAAAGAATCCTGCAAACGCGGGATTTTTTTTTGATTTTAAAATTAAAAATAATTTATAATTAAAGAAAATTTAGGGAGTGATTTAAAATGTCAAAAATTTCACGGCGGGATTTCGTAAAAATGGCGGGCGTGGCGGCGGCTGGCGTTGCACTATACAATTTTGGCGGCGAAAGTGTAGGGGCGCAGACTTCCGGCGAAAAATCTAAAGTCTAATTTTTTTCCAAAAAAAAGAATCCTGCAAACGCGGGATTTTTTTATTGATTTTAAAATTAAAAATAATTTATAATTAAAGAAAATTTAGGGAGTGATTTA
>CALGGV010000318.1 GCA_937915725.1 uncultured Selenomonadales bacterium | reverse complement strand
TAACACTTTTTCGCCGTGGCTTAATTCGGCGTGGGACTTTTTCTTTTTGATAATGTTGAATAACTGGGATATAAATATTTTGATAGGGTTGCCGGTACTTTTGATGTTGATGAGTATCAATTACGAATTTTACCTCCCCGCGTCGAAAGAAATAATAAAAATCCCTGCGCGCGCGTTCAATATTATTTTGGCGGCACTGGTAATTATTTCGGCGTACATATTGTCGTTTCCGGTAGAATATTTTGACAGCATTGTAATTGGACGGCGAATTTTTGCGTTAGGATTTTTTATTTATTTACTGCGCCCAATTCCGGAAATTACGCAAACTGAAATTTTAATCCCGCAACCAATTTTCTACAAACTTACAAAAGGATTCTGCCTTTTTATGGTGTGCTTGACAATTTTTTTGTCCGGCTATTCTTTTTTAAGTATGAGCGGCGATTATTCGTCCAGTGAAATTTGGTTAAGCTTTTACGAAAATACTTTTCTGGTGTTGCATTTTACATTGACGATTCAGCTTGGATTAATTTGGTACATTGAAAGAAATATCGTAAAGCCGCTGAGCGGAATTACGGAAACAGCCGCGCAATTTATTAATTCAGACCCCGAAAAAGACAAAATAAAATTTGAAGTTGTACATTCCGGTGACGAAATAGAATTACTTTCTACTACTCTAAAAAAAATGTTGGACAGCATTTACAAATATATTGAGGATTTACGCCGCACTTTATCCGAACGCGCCAAAACTCAAACACAACTTGATATTGCAAAAAATATTCAAGCGTCCCTTTTGCCGGAGCCGGAAACAATCAATGACGAATTTGACGCGGTACACATTGAGGCGTTAATGGATCCTGCGTTGACTGTCGGCGGGGATTTTTACGATTTTAAAGCTCTTGACGACGACCATATTTTTATTGTTGTTTCTGATATTTCAGACAAGGGAATTTCAGCCTCACTTTTTATGACGATAACTTATACGCTGATTCATCACAAAATTTCATTTGGAAAAGATATTTCGCTGCCAACAATTTTTGCAGAGACAAACAACCAACTTTGCGAAAATAATGATACGGGAATGTTTGCAACGGCGGTCGGCGTCATTTACGAAATTTCCACCGGAAAATTAATTTACGTCAACGCAGGACACACAAGCCCGCTTATCGTACACGGCGACGGTACATTTGAATATTTGAAAAAACGCTCCGGCGCAATGCTCGGCTCGATTGAAGATATTCCTTTCAAAAAATTGGAAACTTCACTGAAAAGCGGCGATGTTTTAGTTTTGTATTCGGACGGCGTAACAGAGGCGTTGAATGAGCAAGAAGAATTTTTCTTGGAAGAAAGATTGGCGGCGTCTGTTTCAAAAATGGTGCTTGAAAAAAATATCAACAATATCGCAGGAACTCTGCGCGAGGATTTGGCAAAATTTGTCGGCAAACACGAACAATCCGACGATATAACCATTGTTACGTTATTGGTTAAGTAGGTGGGAAAATTGAGAGTGGCAATAGTTGACGATAGCCCCGCAGATTTGGCGGCGTCAATAGATTATTTCACAAGTTTTATTTTAAAAAATCATATTGAACTGTCTTACAATATGAAAGTTAAAAGTTACAATTCGCCGCTGGATTTCATAAAAATTTTTGCGCTGGAGCGGTTCGATTTAATAATTCTCGATATTTTTATGAAAGATATAAACGGCATGCAACTTGCAAATTTTATTCGTGAACAGGACAAAGACTGTAGCATAATTTTTTTGACCAACAGTGACGCTTTTTTAATGGAAGGTTATCAAGTTTTTGCCGCCGGTTACTTTATCAAACCGCTAAAGGAACACGAGGAAGAATTCAACAGAACTTTTGACTACATTTACCCAAAACTTTTGGGAAGTCATCAAGAAATTTGTATTCCAATGATAAAAAGCAGCGAAATTAAAATTCCGTACAAAAATATTTATTACGTCGATATAAACGAAAAACACCGCGTGCAAATAAATACCAAAACTCAATCTTTTATAACAACGATGAGTTACGAAGACTGCCAAAAATGGCTTTTAACTGACAAAAGATTTTTGGAGTGCCATTATCGAATTATTATTAATATGGATTATATCGTTTCAATGAAGGAAGAAGATTTTGTATTGGAAAACGGCGTCAAAGTTCCCATAAGTTATCGACGCCGCAAAGAGGCTAAGTGGGCGTATATGCAATATTTGGCTCAGTAAAAAAAATTAAACCGCTACTATTCAAAATTAACAGTGGCGGTTTTTTGCTGATTCTTTTTATTTAATCTTCGTAATTAAATCCAACTTGTCCGTTCATCAAGAGCGGCAACAAAAAATTCCGCGTTTCTGCCAGTCTGTGATTTTCCCGCTGATTTTTGCCAATCATATCAAAGCACGGCTGAACAACGCGGTTAAATTTTTCCAATTCAACGGCGGACGGAATATAAATTTCGTGTTCGCGCAGTAAATCTTTCTGCATATGTTTTAACGCCGTGCCTTTAAAATATTTTTTGCCAATTTCAAATTTGATGGAGACCAGAAACAAAAACAAATAATCCGCCGCGTCTTTCGCCGTAATGCTCCAAGTGTCTGTTAAATAAGCCGCCGCACCGATGTAGAAATTTATTCCCGCGTTGCGCCGGAATTTTTTGCATCGCCGACTGAAATTGTTGACTTCGATTTTTAACAATTAAATCGCCAAGTTTGCCGCTCGCCGCCTTACGAAAAAATCTGTGCATAAAAATTGCGCGCGCCATTGCCTCAAGCGTGGCGTTGATTTTTTGGTTGAGAAAAATTTTTTCATCAAGCGAAAATAAAATTTTGCCAATTTGTTTTTGAGTTTCAAGCGGCGGAAGTTAAATTTCAATATCCTTAATTATTGATATAGGCGGAAAATTGGGAATTGTTGAATTGCCTGTGCTGTTTGTTATAACTTTCGCTATGTAAGTGTCGAAGTTTTCGCCGAGTTCCAATTTCAATTCTTGCAGGTACGCTTGATTAGTTTTATCAAATTAAGCCTGAATATCTGCGAAGTCTACAACGTAATCATAGCGAATTTTTTTGTACGGGCGATTAACGCGGGTTAGTGCTTGCAACAAATTATGTTCCTTGATTTTACGACCGAGATAAAGTTTTTTGAGGCGCGGCGCGTCAAAGCCGCTTAAAAGCATTTGGTAGACAACAAGAATATCAGTTTTGCCGGTTTTAAAATCAGTGCGCTTTTCTTCTAAATTATCTTGCTGATAAAACACATTAAAAAAATAACTATCTCAAACACGCCCTTTATCTAATATTAACTTGATAGAATTGCTGTAGAATTAGCAGGATTTTTGACAGTAGACTACAAATAGCCTATATTTTGTCTATGGCGTCAATAAGTTGCTGAATAGTCTTGTGGGTATAAACGCGGCTTGTTATATCCTGCGAAGTATGACCTAGAATCAGCTGACGTATTTTTAGCGGTATTTCGGCGTCGTCCATCAGTGTTGCGCAGGTGTGCCTTCCGTCGTGCGGTAAGTGATTTTTTAGCAATGGATTTTTCTCGAAAAGTTTTTTCAACTGTGCATATGTTTTTATAGATTTTCCTGTACTGTCTTTTATTTCGAGTTTTTCATTTTGAGGCTTGTAAAACTCCGAAATAAAGGGCAGTATTTTTTTGGCTATGGGGATAACACGGTTTTTACCGGCGGTAGTTTTTATCCCGCCTTTCATATATCTTTCTTGCAGATGTACGCTTGCGGTACGTAGTCCAATAATTCAGTTGGTCTTAAGCCTGTATAACAAAGAATCAATGCTATTCTAACTCCAATGTCAGCGGTATTTTGCCAAAGTAAATCCAGCTCGGTAGGCGTGAATGGTTTATGTATTTGACTTTGAGGATTAGGCGGCAATTCAACAAGCACGGCAAAATTCGTTGTTACTATTTCTTGGTCTATAGCGTATTTAAAAAGTTGATTGCATAGAACTTTCATTCGTTGTTTTGACGCATAGCTTAAATCTGATGAATCGATAACGCCTTGAATGTGACGCTTGCGAATATCGATAAAAGGCATATTATGAAGTGGTTCAAGGTTTTTATAAGCGGCGGCGTTTGACGCTGTTACTTGTTTTCCGCGTTCCTTCAGCGTCAACCACTTTTCGTACAAATCAGCAAAAGTAACTTCCCGCGTTGCTAAGTCAAAAGGATTTTCATTATAATCCGCAAGTGCTTTCATTGCCTCTTGCCGTGTTTTGTAGTAGCCGAGATATTTTTTCTTTTGCTTGCCGTCATCTGTCCAGCCTACAGTTATTCTTGCCGCGTATGGTTTTCGCCGCCTTTTGCCTAGATTTACTACCGAGCCATAGCCATTCGGTAATTTCATAATTTTCACTCCTATAAAATAACCCTTCCTGCGTTGGAAGGGCTTTTTTATATTTATACTGCCGCTGAATGTGTAATGCGCAGAGAATTAATCATTATACATACGGCTTTTCTAGCCTCAGTAGTCAATGAATTAAAATCCGTTAATAAATTTTTTTGTTCGTCTGAAAGTGATACATTATGACTTTCACGACCGAGCAAATAATCTGCTGAAACGTTAAAATAATCGGCAATCTTATTGAGTAACTCATAGCTGGGAGTTGATTTGCCTTTTTCCCAACTACCTACTGTTTGTTGTGCAACTCCAATTATATTCGCGAATTCAGCTTGCGTTATATCTTTTTCAGCACGCAATATTTTTAATCTCCTAGCAAACATCATAATCACTTCCTTTTTTTGAAATTATACAAAAATTTTTAGTAAAAATAAAGTTAAAACTTGTTGGTAAAAATAATTGATAACTACCGAAAATATTAGTAAAATACTTTAAAAATTAGTAAAAGAGGTGTACTGATTGAAACGCCAAATACTAATTGATTTTAGAGGAAATAGGAATCAAACAGAGATGGCAAAAATTTATGGAGTGTCTCAACAACTTTGGTCGCGTTGGGAAAACGGTACTTCCACTCCTTTACCACATTTAATGAAAAGGCTAGAAAACGATATAAAAATCCCTATGGAGGAAATTTTTTTTGACGTTTTTAACCGAGAAAATAAGTAAAGGAGCAAGTTAAATGACAGAAATAAAGAAAGTGCCGGTAAAAGTGGCGGCGGCAATTTTAGGGAAATCAGAGCAGTTTATAAGGTGCGGCTTGCAATTCGGCAGGTTGCATTTTGGCTACGCAGTTACAACTAATCCCAACAAAAAGCCGCGCCCTGTCTTTTCTTACCACATTAGCCCGAAACTTTTTATGGAATACGCGGGCTGCACGCTTGAAGATATTTTTACTACTGCTGAAAACTTGGGAGTGATTTTATGAGTAGCTATCTTGTTGACAACAACAAACTTATTTTCGATTATCAAATGGAAGTCCCGCTTGATTCTGAAGAGGCTGAAAAAGTCATTAGCGATATTGATAAAAATCCGCTGTACTATGACAGTGAAAGTTGGAAAGAATTTGCAAAAATCTACCGCACAGAGCGTCAAAAATATATTGATAGTCATTCGGCACAATCGGATAAAACGCCTGATACTGCTCCGAAAGTAAATCTTGACACTTCAGACCTTGACGCCGCTATTGCTAAGGTTGACGAACTTATTGCTAAACTCAAAACTGCGCAGTTGCTTATTGTTTATTTGAATAAGCAAGATTGATATAAGCCGCTGTATATCGCTCACGGCGGTTTTTATGAATCTTGTTAAAAAAAATAACTTTAAAGAGGTGATAAATCCCTCCAATCTAAATTTTTTTGGCATTTTCAAGATTCACGCGGAGCACTTGCCGCGTTAGTTCAGTCGCAGTTGGTTACTTATAACCAAGTGTTCATAAATATCCAATATATCCAATACTTCAAGGTTGACACTGTCTATTTTCCGAGAGTAGGCAGTGATGAGCCTTGACGGGCGAAGAACTCGCAGGCTTTATTCCCATATTTAATATCTCCTTTCAGGTAAAGCTGACACTGCACATAGGTTAGCCGGAGACAATGACCGTGTGTGCAGTGATGAACTTTATCAGAGGATGTGTGAAAAATTTTGCAAGAGTTAATTATCGACAAAGATTTTTTTGATTTAATTCCACCCTTGACAACCGAAGAATTTTCTCAGCTTGAAGAAAATATTTTGCGCGACGGTATTCAAGACCCGCTGAAAGTTTGGAATAATACTTTAATTGACGGGCATAACCGCTACAAAATTGCACAACAACACAACTTGCCTTTTGAAGTTACTGAAATGAATTTTGAAAGCCGCAATGACGCCGTTATTTGGATTATCAAAAACCAATTCGGGCGCAGAAATTTATCTGCTTACGACCGCTCAATATTAGCGTTGAAGTTAAAACCTATTATTGCGGCTAAGGCTAAAGAAAATCAAATTAGAAAACCCGTTGAATCTGTTTTGGAGAAATCTCCAAAACAAAAAACGATTGATACTAGGCAAGAAATTGCAAAAGCGGCAGGCGTATCTGATAACACCATTGCTAAAGTTGAAAAAATTGAACAAAAGGCAACTCCTGAAGTCAAAGCCGCTTTAAAGTCAGGCGAAATGTCAGTTAATCAAGCTTTTAACGAAATAAAAAAAGTTGAAAAGCAAGAAAAAATCGAACAGGCAAAGGCTGACATTGCTGCGCAATTTCACGAAGATAACACGCTTAAAGCAAGATTGACAATCGGCGACGGAATTAATTTCAAGCCCGCCGAGCCTTACAACTTACTTTTGACAGACCCGCCTTATTCTACCGACATTGCAGATATTGACACCTTTGCTCAAAGTTGGTTGCCCAATGCTTTAAATTTTGTTCGTGATGACGGCTTTGCCTATGTTTTTATTGGCGCGTATCCTGCAGAATTAAAAGCCTATTTGAATATTGCGCCGCCAAAACATTTGACTTTGACACAGATTTTAGTTTGGACTTACAAAAACACTCTCGGCAATAATCCTAAAGACCGTTACAAGCTGAATTATCAAGCGTGTTTATTCTATCGTGGCGTCAACGCGCCAAATTTGAATTGCCCTATTACCAACGAACAATGGGCAGTTCAAGAAATTAACGCGCCGGACGGCAGAATTGGCGACCGTTACCACGCTTGGCAAAAACCTTTTGAAATTGCTGAAAGATTTATCCGGCACTCCACAAAGGCGGGCGATACGGTTTTTGACCCGTTCGCTTGCACGGGTACTTTTCTTTTAGCCGCTGTTAAATTAGGACGCAATGCTTACGGCTTTGAAATTAATCCAGATAACGCCAAAATTGCGTTTGAAAGGGGTTGTGCCAATGGCGGGTAATTTTGTACAGAGTATGGCACAAATGGCTTATTGCTACAATAATGTTGTTTTACCGACACTTAGGACGCTGTTGAAAAGCTATTATGAAATTTACTCCGTTGAAACTGATACTTCAAAAATATCAAACTTACTTGACGTATACGGCGGTTGTGACTTGATTTTACTGGACAAAAGAAATTACACAATAAGCGGAGTTGCAAGCAGAATACAAATTGTAGACGAACCTTACGACACTTTTACAGTTAGACTTCAAAGAGACAGCGGCTCGCCCACTGAATTTGAAAAACGTACTTTTGCTATGTCAAACGAATGTATTTATCCCAAATTTACTTTTCAAGCATACGCATCGAAAGAAGACTTTCGACTTTTGAGTATGGCGGTTATTCGTACTCAAGACCTTTACAAATTCATTGAAAAAAACTGTCCTCAGGTAAAACATACCGGCGAAAATCAAATTGGGCAAGCAATATTTATCCCCTGTAAATGGCAAGATTTACGCGCTGCAGGTTTTGCAGTTAGTATTTTTCATACGGAGGAGACACTATGAATAAACTTATCTTAACAGGCAATTTAACACGTGCGCCGGAACTTAAGCAATATCAAAATACAAGCGTTGCAAAGTTCGGTATAGCTGTCAATCGCCCTTTTTCTAAAAATGACGAAGTAGATTTTTTTAATATTACAGCATTTGGCAAGACCGCCGAATTTTGCGCAAAGTATTTTGATAAGGGACGCCGAGCAATAATCGAAGGCAGAATTCAAACAAACAACTACACCGACAAGGACGGCGTAAAGCGCACAAGCTATGATGTTATCGTTGAAAATATCGAGTTCGGCGACAGCAAGAAAAAAGATAATTCAACTGATGATTATTCGACTTCTAAAGATGATGAGGTTGACTTGCCATTTTGAGGAGTGATTATTTTGGCTCAACAAAAAGAAAATTCCGCCAATCGTAGCGGGAGTGATTTTCAAGAAAATATTGCAATGCTTATTCCGGCTATAAAAAGGCAACCTGCCGATTTTCAGTTGAAAATGTTATGGATATTTTTTGAGGCTATTTCGGCGGACGTAGAACAATTAAAAGCTTACCGCGACGTTGATTCTGCTATTATCGCCAATAAAGCTTTATTATTTGAAGACGCCACTATCGACAATTCTGCATTAGAGGCACGGCTTACCGCCGAAATTAAAAAGCTTTCAAAAGATTTTACTTAAAAAATTCAGTGCTTGAGTTGCGATTGGTGCCGCTATCCAAGAATGTTTTTGAAATCTTGCACTAATTTCTTGAATAAGCCCTTGCGGTGGTTTTTGTGATTCTTGCAAATATTCAAGAATTTGTTGAATCAAAAGCTTTATTTCTTCACGTTCGGAGTTATTAATTTTCTGATTGTCAGCCGCAGAAATAGCCGCTTTCAAACCTTCACTAATAGTTTGATTGAAAGCATTTGACATATTCAATTCATAAGAGCCGCCGGTATTCCCCATAGCAACTTGCCCTTGAATATTTCCAATGTTGAAAACGTTTTTTGGGGAGTTAGATTCTTGCGGTTGACTTTTGGCTGTATCCAACGCGGAATAAGCCGAAGAATTAACACCAATAAAGAAAATTTTGTCATCTGCATATTTAATAGTAATGTACCCGCTATTATGTAATAAACTAATGTAACCTTTCAACGTATTAAAAGACTTATTCGGAAATGCACTTGAAACAGCGTTGATAATTTCTCCAGTGGTTTTACCTTCGTTCGAGACTATCACTTCTAAAACTTGCATAGGCATATCTAGCACAATAATTCCTCCCTAATAAAAATTTGCTCTTTGAAAATTTAAAAAAATCCCCGCCGTAGCAGGGATTGAATAATTTTCAGCTAGCGAGTTTGTCAACTCTTTCAGCAAGTTTTGCAAGTTGCTCTTTGAGAAATTGATTATCAGCTTTAAGTGCTTGAATCTCATTTTCGTTTTCGGTTTCTGAAACTGCCGCTTGTTGTTCAACTACCAGCGGGCGCGGGTCATCTGTAAGCCCCAAAAGATAGTCTGCTGAAATGTTATACGCTTGTGCAAGTTTAATAATTGTATCAGCTGAAGGCGTCGAAGGTCTTGTCTTTTGCTCGTATTGTGCATAACTTGCTTGCTTTATACCAAGTTTTGTAGCAACGTCGGTTTGAGTTTTTCTGAATTGCCCCCGAAATCTTTTTAACGGTTCTACTATAGGCATTTTTTACACTCCTTTTCTTTTTTTATTGATAATATCAAAAAAAATAGTTTTAGTCAAGAAAAAAATAGTAAATCCTTTATAAAACCCCTTGACAAATAGCGAATTACCTATTATAATACAGCTACAAACAATAAAAAATAAATAAACACCAATAAAAAGATAAAGGAGAAGGTAAATTTGTAAGGAGAAAAAATATGACGCTTTACGAATTAAGCGAAAAGTACGTAGAGTTTCTGAATCAGTGCGACGACAGCGATACTGATATTGTTGACGCTTTAAACTCCATTGAAACTGACATTGAAGAAAAAGTAAGAAATGGAATAGGCTTGTTGCAGACGCTGAAACGCCGCGCCGAAAGTTACAACGCCGAAATTGCAAGGCTTACACGCTTGAAAAAGGCTACTGAAAGCAATATTGAACGTATTCAGAATTATTACCTTGATAATCTGCGCTATTTAGGCAAGAAAACAGTAGCAACAAGTATAGGAGCAATGACAGTAGCAAAAAGCGGCGGCAAGCGTCCGCTGATTCTTGAAAATGAAAATCTCGTACCTGCAGAATACAAAATTGCAAAGTACGAGATAGACAAAGAAACGCTCCGCGCAGACCTTGAACAAGGCGCAGTAATTGAAGGCGCACATTTGGGCGAACGCTCCAACTACTTAAGAATTACTTAGTAGCGGTTAGGGTTATCGCTCCTGCCGAATAAATAATCGGTAGACACGCCAAAAAAATCAGCAATGCTAGGCAGAATATCAAAAGTAGGCTTACGCCTTCCTGTTTCGTAATTTCGATAACCTACTTCAGTTATACCGAGTGATTCTGCAACCTGCTTTTGACTAACGCCTTTTTCCGCTCTAAGAAAACGCAGCCTTTCTTGAAAAACCTTTTCAACCTGCATAAAAGTCCCTCCCTAAAAAAAATCACAAGCGGGCGGGATTATCACTACGACCAACAAGATAATCCAATGACACATTAAAAAAATCTGCAAGCGCAATGATGTTTTCAAGCTTAGGTCTGGCAGTGCCATATTCAAAGCGTTGCAATGAAACAGAGGTAACGCCAATTTTATCAGCAACAGCTTTTTGAGTAATTCCATCCCGCAATCTAAGCTCTTTCAGACGTTTGTTCAAAATCATTGTAACTCCTCCTCCTAAAGACTTGACAAAACATTTTATGTAGTGTATTCTATGACAAGTAAAGCACGTTGTGTAGTGCAACCTTGTCAAGATAAACAGAATACAACGAGCTTTTGCTATGATTATATCGTATTGTGCAGTGTATTTCAAGATTTTTTTAGGAGAGGGAATTTAAATGAAAATAACGAGATTGAAGGCAGGGCGGCACAGTCATTACTTCATTGATGGTAAGTTTGTCAGCTACGATACGCTGAATGAAATTTGCCAAAAGTTTTTGACGGCGGAGGGGTTAATGGCAATGTGGCGCAAGCTTACAAAAGACGGCGAATGCACGCTTGAACTTGATATTGCTGTCAACTTCGACGAAGAAAGCATTATCGAAAGCAAGAATGCAGAATTGGAGCAAAAGTCCGCTGTAATTGCGGCACTTGAGAAAAAGCTTATGCAGTTCAGAATCAAGGCGGCGAAGTACGACGGCTTGATGGCAGTTATGAAGACAGCGTGCAAGGAGAAAGATTTATGGAAAATAAGATTCAAGTTTTCAAAAATCCGAAATTTGGAGACTTACACGGTTACCTCGACGCAGCGGGGACGGCACATTTTAACGCCGAAGATGTTTCACGTGGCTTAGGATTTACTCAAATGAAAAATGGCGTTGAATACGTCAAATGGGAACGTGTCAATAGTTATCTTGCTGAATTTGGATTTTCCCCACAAGTGGGGAAAGGTGATTTTCTTCCTGAAAATATGGTGTACCGCCTCGCAATGAAGGCGAACAATGAAACCGCAAAAGATTTTCAAGCGTGGCTTGCAGATGACGTTGTACCGACAATTCGCAAGACCGGCGGTTATTCACTTGATAAAATCGACTACAAAGAAATTGCCGCAGACCCTGATTTTATTATTGCGATGGGACAGGCACTCAAAGCCGAAAAAGAAAAAGTTGCACAGCTTACTACAGAAAACGCCGTGTTGAATCAGCAAGTCGCCGAATTAAAACCTAAGGCTAGTTACACAGATTTAATTTTGAACTGCAAGGGCGCAATTCCAATTTCGATTATCGCTAAAGATTATGGCTTTTCGGCAAACAAAATGAATAAGTTGTTACACGAACTCGGCGTACAATTCAATATAGGCGGTACGTGGTTGCTTTATGCAGAATACGCGCAATTAGGCTGGACTTCAACAAAAACGCACAACTACATTAATCACGAAGGCGAGCCTTGCTCTAAAGTTTTAACCTGTTGGACGCAGAAAGGGCGTTTCGGTATATACGAAATTTTGAAAAATAACGGTTATCTGCCGAAGATTGAAAAATAAAATTTAATCAGCGTTTAAGGTTGAATCCTGCACAGTTGAAGAGGCTGTGCAAGCTTGAACCTTAACCGGTTCAAATAAATTTTTGGGAGGTGATGCTAAATGAAAGTTGCAAATTACGAGTGGAACGCCCTTATGTCAATGTTCAAAAACTCCAAAGACGCTAAGCAAGCAAAAGCACTGTTTGAAATGTGGCTTGATGAAAAGTTTGATGAAGTCTACAAAGAAGGCTGGCTTGACGCTTGCAAGGAGTACGACATCGACGACGATTATTACACCGACGAAGACGACGGCGGCTACATTGCAGGCGCAGATTGGTAAATTTAAACCATCAGCAAAAAATCTATGAAAGGAGGTACAGCGTAAAATGACATTGATTGACCATTTCAACGCATTTCAGGGGTTGAGCAAAAGGTTTGAATTGTCAGCGAATGCGCGTAGCTTGTACTTCGCTGTTTTAGGCGAGTTTAACGCGACGCAGTATCCGATGACCCTCAAACTTAGCAATCAACTTT
>CALGGV010000317.1 GCA_937915725.1 uncultured Selenomonadales bacterium | reverse complement strand
CTCAAAAAAAGAAATTGTACAGTTTTGGGCGATATTGGCTGCTACACTTTGGGCGCAGTGCCGCCGCTTTCTACGATTGAATTAACTTTGTGCATGGGCGCAAGTATCGGAGCAACTCACGGCTTTAATAAAATGCTCGGCGAAAAATCAGAAAAGAAAACCGTTGCAGTTATCGGCGATTCAACTTTTGTACATTCGGGAATTACAGGGCTTGTCAACGTTGCCTACAATCAATCCAATTCGACTGTAATTATTTTGGACAATTCAATTACCGGTATGACGGGACATCAGCAGAATCCTACAACCGGCTACAATATCAAAGGCGACCCCGCCGGAAAAATTAACCTTGAGGCGTTGGTAAAATCAATGGGGATTAACCGCGTCAGAATTGTTGATCCGTACAATCTTAAAGAATGTGACACGGCAATTAAAGAAGAATTAGCCGCGCCTGAACCGTCAGTAATTATTTCGCGCAGACCTTGCGCCTTGTTGAAGTACGTTAAACATAATCCGCCGCTTTACGTTGACAAAGAAAAATGTATCGGCTGTAAATCTTGTATGAAAATCGGCTGCCCCGCAATTTCAATGAAGGACGGCAAGGCAACGGTTGACGCCACGCAGTGCGTAGGTTGCGGCGTTTGCAGTCAACTTTGTCCCAAAAAAGCTTTTATGTCAACTGAAAAATAATCGAGGCGTTTTTAATTGGAAGAATTTTTACTTAGCAACGAAACTTTTTCCGAAGTTACCGAAAAAATTCACGGCGAATTGGTAAAAACTAAGGCAACCAAAAAAGAAGTTATGATGGCTGATTTATTGCTTGAAGAAACTTTTATGCGAATTACCGAAAATGGCGGCGTTCCTCAAATAAGAGTTTTAATTCGTAAAAGGCTCGGCTCTCTAAGTTTGCAACTGGAATATGGCGGCGAAGAATATAATCCGCTTGTTGAATTGAACGAATACAGCGAAGACGACGAAGATTATTTTCGCACGATAATTTTAAAATCTTACCGCTCCAAAATGAGTTATTCGCACTATTCGCAGAAAAATATCGTTACAATTCAATTTCACGACGTAAGCAACAAGCAAATTTATTATACGCTTTTTGGAATGGTCGGCGGCTTAATTGTCGGCTTGATTTTGAGAAATTTGGACTTGCCGGAAATTACAAATTTTTTCGACGTGACACTTGCAAAAAGTTTTCGCACAATGTTTTTAAACGCGCTGAATATGATGATTGCGCCGGTAATTTTTTTCAGTGTCATTAGCGGCGTAACAAGCATTACAAACGCGGCTGAAGTTGGAAGAATCGGCGGTAAATTGGTTGGACTTTACACAATAACCACGCTTATTGCGTCGGCGATTAGTATTTGTCTCGGCTATGTAATTTTTAGCGGCGAAGTTCCGCAAATTGGCACCGTTGAAAGTTCAGCCGCCGTCGAAAGTCAATCAATTTCAGTTGTTTCAATGATTGTTGGTCTTATCCCAAAAAATCTGATTAGCCCAATAGTCAACGGCGAAATGTTGCAAATAATTTTCGTCGCCGTAATTTTTGGAATTTGCATTAACGGACTCGGCGCAAAAGTAAAAATTCTGCAAGATATTATCGACGCAATGAATACATTTTGCTTAAATATGATTCGGCTGATTGTAAAATTCATTCCAATAGTAGCATTTTTTGCAATGGCGTCGCTTATGATAAATTTGGGAATGGACTCTGTATTTTTGCTCGGCAAATTGATTGTTGCAATTTTATTCGGCTGTATCATAATGGCGGGAATTTACGCGCTGATTTTAACTTTTGTCGGAAAAATTACGCCCGTGCCTTTTTTGAAAAAAATTTTGGGCTTTATTGCAATACCTTTATCAACAAGCAGTTCAAATGCAACAATGCCGTTTTCGCTGAAATTTTGTACTGAAAAAATGGGAATTGCGCCAAAATTGCCGTCGTTTTCAATCCCAATAGGCGCAACCGTGAATATGGACGGCGGCTGTATATATTTATCGCTGGCAAGCATAATGTTGGCGCGAATGTACGGAATTGAATTGACGCAGGATATTTTATTTACGATTTTTCTAACGGTGGTTGCGTTGTCAATCGGCGCGCCCGGCGTACCCGGCGGCGCGTTTGTCTGTTTGGCGTCAATCGTTATGGCGTTGGGCTTGCCCGCAGATGCAACGGCTGTAATTTTGGGAATTGATCCAATTTGTTCAATGCTGCGCGCCGCTTTAAATGCAACCGGTGATATTGCAATGACGGTTACTCTTGCTTGTAACGAAAATCTAATTGAAAAAAATGTTTACCTGAAAAATTAATCTGGAGGAAATTTTATGGAAACTAAAAATATAATAATCGTCGGAGTGGGCGGACAAGGTTCACTTTTGGCGAGTAAAATTTTGGGACACTTGCTTTTAAATCAAGGCTACGATGTGAAAGTTTCGGAAGTGCACGGAATGAGCCAACGCGGCGGCAGTGTTATAACTTACGTGCGTTTTGGCAATAAAGTTTATTCGCCGGTTGTCGATAA
>CALGGV010000316.1 GCA_937915725.1 uncultured Selenomonadales bacterium | reverse complement strand
GACCTACCGGCGGCGCAGGTGTTGCCTTACCTGCCGGAACTTGCAATTTTACAACCTTTGTAACTTTCTTTGCCACAATTACACCCCCTTTCGTTGATTATTCCATTTTTTCAACATCGCTAACATCTAAATCAACGGGCGCGTTTTCTACCAAAACTTTAACGCGCCGTCTGTCAATGTCAATTTCTTTGACGATAGCTACGCGATTTTCAAACAAGCCGGAAATTATTCTTACGCGGTCGTTTACTTCAAAACCAATAGGATTATCTTCAGGGCGTGCCTCTGCAAGTTCAATCAAAATTCTTTCGGCTTCTTCGAGTGTCAAAGGAATTGGCTCTTTTTCGGAGCCTACAAATCCGGTAACGCCGTTAGTATTCCGAACTACGAACCACGAATAATTATTAACAATCATATTTACCATAACGTAGCCTGGAATTAATTTTTTCTTGACAACGCGCCGCTTGCCGTCCTTGAATTCGGATTCTTCGCGCATTGGAACTACCACATCAAAAATTACGTCGCCCAAATCCTGCGCTATAACTTTTTTATCCAAATTGGCTTTTACTTTGTTTTCATAGCCGGAAAAAGTATGAATGACGTACCACGCACGTTTGGAAATATCCTTTGAATCTGAATCGTTAGGCTTGTGTTCCATTTAAGGACTCCTTTCAGCCAAGAATGATGCGAAACAGTTTTGAAAATGCCGTATCGCACACCCATATTAACGCGCAAACTATCACTACTGCTATTCCGACAACGCCTGTATAAGACGCCAATTCTTTTTTTGTTGGCCACGATACCTTGTTTAATTCGGTGCGGACTTCCCTAAGAAATTGCATTGCGCCTTTTTTTTCGCCGCTTTGTTCAGACAAATCTTACACCTCCGCCAACTTGCAATTATTTCGTTTCTTTGTGCAGAGTATGTTTCTTGCAGAATTTGCAATACTTTTTAATTTCGATTCTGTCCGGCGTGTTCTTCTTGTTTTTGTTTGTCCTGTAATTGCGGTTTTTGCATTCTGTACAGGAAAGCGTAATGTTAGTGCGCATTTTCTTGCCTCCTTAAAAATAAAACCCCTAACCTAGGGGGGAATTAGTTTGCAAAATTGGTGGCGGCAAAAAGACTTGAACTTTTGACAAACCCTGGGTATGAACCAAGTGCTCTAGCCAACTGAGCTATGCCGCCATGTTATGGAGCTGATGACCAGGATTGAACTGGTGCCCTACGCCTTACCAAGGCGTCGCTCGTACCGACTGAGCTACATCAGCATTGGGTGCGGGGGCGCGACTCGAACGCACAAAATCTCTGGGTTATGAGCCCAGTATGTTACCAATTACACCACCCCGCGTGGTAATTACTGAATCATTTCAGCTTGCGTAGTTTAACATTGTTTTTTGATTATGTCAAGAAAAAATTTTTTTGGCTTAAAATTTCCCTCAAAAATAAAAAAATTATTGACGCCCTTTCGTTTTTGTAGTAAATTTATCTTGTAAAAAACAACAAACAAAAACAGAAAAACCGCCAATAAAAGCATAATTATTTTAGGAGGTTTAATGTTTTTTGTCAAGGAAAGGAAAGTGATTTTTATGACTGTAAGCGAAAAGAAATTTCTGATGACGGAATTGAGTAAATTAACTCCGAATCCGGAAGAAAAAGCTAAAGCTATCTTGGAAATTTTTGAACAACTTTATGAAGAAGTAAAATTCTTAAGAGGTATGCTTACACTTTCAACGGTACAGTACGATTTACCCGACGAAGTTTGGAAAGATATTAAAGGTTACGAAGGATTCTATCAAGTCAGCACTAAAGGAAGAATCAAAAGTTTTCAACTTGATAAAGTGCGTATCATGAAACTTTGTTTTGATAGAGGCGGATATGTGCACATTGTTTTGTCTAAAAATGGCAAAAGAAAAACTCATCGTATTCATATCCTTGTAGCCAAAGCTTTTATCCCAAATCCGTTAAATCTGCCGGAAGTAAACCACAAAAACGGCAACAAATGGGATTGTAGCGTTGAAAATCTTGAATGGTCCACAAGAAAACAAAATCAAGAACACGCTGTAAGATTGGGACTTCAAAAATCTGGAGCAGATAGCCATAGAGCAAAACTCACTGAAGAGCAAGTTCGTGATATTCGTGAAAATTGCATTCCTAGTGATAAAGTAAAAGGTCTACATTCATTCGCCAGAAAATATGACGTAAGATTATCTGTTATTCAAAATGTTTATCATTACAGAACTTACAAAAATATAAAATAATCATTCGTGCCATTCAAATTGCATATTTCCAATATGAACAGTCATACCTTCCTTGATACCGCGTTTTTTTAATTCGGCGTCAAGGTTTTTCATTTTCCAGATAAATTGGAAACGCCGCAATCCCTCAGAATTATCAAAATTTGTCATGGCAACGATTTTTTCAAGATTTTTATTGCGTACGATAAATTCTGCCGCGTCATTTCTTTCAATAATAATTTCGTCTTCAGGTTTTTCAACGTCAAAAATTTTAACGTCGTTACTTTCGACAACCGGTAGAAATTCTTCGCCGTGTTCGTCTAGCCACTGCCCAACATATTTAATCAGCGCGTCAACACCTTCATGAGTTACAGCAGAAATTGCAAAAAATTTTATATTTGAATCCTGTGCAAGTTTTTCAAGGGCGGGTAAATTTTCTTGAGCCTGCGGTAAATCAATTTTATTTGCAACTAAAATTTGAGTACGCGCTGCAATTTTTTCGCTGTACTTTTTTAACTCAATATTAATTTTGTGAAAATCTTCAACAGGATTTCTGCCCTCAATCGCTGCCGCGTCAACAATGTGTAAAATTAATTTCGTGCGCTCAACGTGTCTTAAAAAATCGTGTCCCAATCCTACGCCGTCAGCCGCGCCTTCAATTAAACCGGGAATATCAGCCATTACAAAATTTTTTTCGTAGTCAAGGCGAACAACGCCCAAAACAGGTATAAGCGTTGTAAAATGATAATCCGCAATTTCAGGACGCGCCTCACTTACCGAAGAAATTAAACTGGATTTTCCGACACTAGGATAACCAACTAAGCCAACATCTGCTAAAAGTTTTAATTCTAAAATCAATTCTCGATTTTCGCCGGGTTCTCCAAATTCCGCAAAGGTAGGAGCTCTGCGCGAAGACGATTTAAACTTAGCATTACCACGTCCGCCGCGTCCACCTTTGGCAACGATCGCACGTTGTCCAATTTTTACCAAATCTGCCAAAATTTCGCCGGTTGCCGCGTCCTTTGCAACAGTACCGACAGGAACTTTTATAATACAATCTTCCGCGCCGCGACCGAATTGTTTTTTTATATCGCCGTTGCCGCCGTTATCTGCAACGTATTTTTTGTTGTATCGAAAATTTAAAAGCGTATTAATATTTGCATCAACTTCCAAAATTACGTCGCCGCCCTTGCCGCCATCGCCGCCGTCGGGGCCGCCTTTCGGTACAAATTTTTCGTGACGAAATGAAGATTTACCGTTGCCGCCGTCGCCCGCACGCACAAAAATTTTACTCTTATCTATGAATTGCATAAAATTCCTCCGAAAATTTTTAGTGGTTAATTTTAGCAAAACGACGAACTTTTATCAACAGTTGAGAAAATTCCCTAATCCCTAGTCATTAATCCTTAATCTTTAATCCCTAGTCCTTAATCCCTAATCCTTAATCCTTATTTAGCGGCGTAAATTCCAAAAAGCGGGATTGAATCGTAAAACATATTTTTATCATTGTGAACGAGCGGCGCAATATCTGAATCAAATTTTACTTTCAAGCCCAAATTTTCCAAAAGTTCAATATCCCAACGCGGGCGATTGTGCGTACTAATTCGCAGGGAATTTTTTATTTCGTTGCATTCAATTAACATTTTATTTTCAACTTCGCCCTTCGCGCAAGTTTCATTGTTCAGAAAATTTTTATTTCCATAATCTGAATCGAAATTCATCAGCACGCCGCCGCGTTTCAAAACTCTGTACCATTCTTTGTAAGCCTCCATTGCGTCAGGAAGTGTCCACGTCAAATTTCGGCTTATCACAACGTCAAAAGTTTCTGCGTCAAAATTTAATTCCTGCGCGTTCATCTTGAAAAAATCTGCGCGACAATCGAAGGCGGCAATATTTTTTCTTGCCTCGCTTAACATTTTTGAAGAAGTGTCAACGCCTGTAACGTCATGACCAATTTTTGAAAGTAAAACTGCGAAAAATCCCGCGCCCGTTCCTACGTCAAGAATTTTTAGATTTTTTCCGGCGGGCAAATTTTTTTTGATAATTTCATTCCACGCGGCAAAATCTGCGCCTTCAATTTCAATTCGACGAACGCGGCTAAAATCTTCACTGCGCGTATCCCAATATTTTTCAATTCGTTCACTAATCTGCAAAAAAATTCTCCTCTCAATATCCAAAAGTTACAAGTTGCCAATCGCCGCCCTGTTTACGTACAAGCCACCATTGATAATTTTTGTATTCAGAATCTGGATTAAATACGGTATTATTTTTCTTTGAAACGTAAAAATCGCTGAAAAATTCTATGCACTGTGCAAAATTTTCTTTTGGGCGCAAATCGTTTAACCAATTTAAATTTTCAGCACTGTTGCAGTTATCGCCCGCGTAGCGAATATTTTCAAGCTTGCAACCTTTCCATTTTCCAAATTGTTTTTTGATAATTTTAATCGCCGCGTTCATATCGGCGGAAGTGTAAATTTTTGACGCACCATAATTAATTTCAACTTTAGCAGTAGCTTGATTGAATGTAAAAAAAATTATTGCCGTCAAAAAAAATATTATCGCCCGTTTCATTTTTATCACCACTGTAAATTATAAAGTTTCTCATTTAATAATAAAAGCCCCTACAGGGGTTAGCAAAATTTGGAATAGGAATTTTATTTTTTCCTTGAATGTAAGTTAAATTTTTGTGATAAAATAAATGAAAAATGTTTGTTACGGAGAATGAGAAATCTATGAGTGAATATTTGACATTGGGCGCGGTTTTAATTTTAAGTATCATTGGACACAATATGACGGTAGTTTATGCGGCGGTAATTGTTTTGGCGATAAAATTTTTTGGTACCGGCGAAATGCTAAATTATTTTGGAAGTCACGGCTTAAATTTTGGGATAATAATTTTGACGGCGGCAATTTTGGTACCGATAGCAAACGGCACTGTTACAATTTCCAATATGATTGATTCTTTCAAAACACCGATAGGAATTGTGGCAGTTATCGCCGGACTTTTGGCGGCTATTTCCGGTGGCTTAGGAGTTCCATTAATGCAAGAAAACCCAAATGTTATCCCTGCGCTGATTGTCGGAACAATGGCGGGCGTTTTCTTTTTCAAGGGAATTGCTGTTGGACCGCTGATCGCCGCCGGCTTTACTTATTTTGTAATGGCAATTTTTGAACATCTTAAATAAAAAATTTTAACTTTAACAAAATATTTAAAGGTAGTATAATAAAAATAAAAATGTTTGAGGAAAATTTATTGAATGCACACATTTTCATTGACGCCGACAACGTGAAACCGGAAATTGGTTTTAAAGCGATTGAAAAATTTAGTTTTGAATATTTTATTACGGGCGTCGATATTATCGGCAATGAAACAACTCTTTCAGCAAAATATCTTGAGGCCGGCGATCTTTACAATATAAAAAATTGTTTTTACGGCAAAAATTCTGCTGATACGTGGCTTTGTGTTGAAATTGCCAAAACTATTTTTGAGAGCCCTGAAGTTGACGTGATAATTATAATTTCCAGTGACAGGGATTTTTTAGCCGCCATTAAACTTGTTACAGACCAAAACAAAAAAGTTGTTCTTGTTTCTGACGGCAACGGACACAAAAATTTAAAGGCTCTCTTTTACGATTTAAGGATTAATCCTGATTTTATTGAACTTGTTGACTTTAAGACAGATTTAATTTTTGAGAAAAAGAAGGTTACTAACGATTTTATGGAAATTTTTTCTCCCAATCCCAATATTAATAAAGTTCGAGAATTTAGCAGAAAAGTACAGCCGCCAATGAAATTTTTCTTTACTAAACACGAATTTGAATTTAATTTTATCTTTATCAAGTATGAAGGGAAAATGATAGAAATTCCTTTTATTGAGGGAATGAATTTAACCACGTTCACAAATATTTTAATTGCGTTGAAAATTATAAAGAAAGCCGAGCCGGCAAAACAAATTATTAGTGATAGTTCGTTGGAAATTAAGGGAGATCGTGTTTACATAAATAACGACTTGGAAGATTTTTCAAGCGTCAAAGATAAAATTCAGAATCTGTACAAAAAAAATTTGCCGACTCATTCAAAAACTTTCATTAGCAAGAATGAAGAAAATATTGAATTTATCACAGTCAATCATTCCGGCAAATCTTTAGAAATTCCCTTTGTTGACGGCGTGAATTTTTCGACTTACACAAATTTTTTAATGGGGCTGAAAATTATCCCTAACGGCAAAACTCTTCAAAAAATTATTGAAGAAAATTCTTTGCAACTGATAGGTACTCAAATTTTTCTCAATCCCCAAAATCCTGACGCCGAAAAAAATAATTTTGATGACGTTATAGATTATTTTACTGAACACGCCGCCGAAACTAAAAATATTTTCATAAAATCTAATGGCAACCTTCACGAAATACCTTTTGTCAATGGAATTTCTTTTGATATTTTTTCAAGACTTTTGAAAGGTTACGAAATTTCAGATGACGCCGAAGAAATAAAAAAAATTATCGCCGAAAGTTTTTTGGACTTACGCGATAACAAAATTTATTTTCACAGTGAAGAAAATATTTCAGCTGATTTTGAATTTGACTTGCAGGAACTTTCTGAACAGTCTTTGGGATTTCTCAAAGAAAATGAAGATAACTTAAAAATTATTTCAGTCATTCAAGGAACTCGTCAAGGCAAAATTCCTTTTGTTGAGGGAATACCGGTGAATATTTTTGCGCCAATGTTACGTGAGTTGAAAATTTTGGGCAAAAATGCTAAAATCCAAAAATTTTTGGCAAATAATAAATTCACTGTCAAAGATAATTTAGTTTACAAAAAAAAGTAAGGGGAAATTATTTTGAAGATCATTGAACCGACTGTTGAACTCGCGCAGGATTTAAACGCGGCAGAAATTATGAAACACATTGAACGCGCCGGCAGAGTTTGTTATAAATCTGAATCAAATATTTCTGATACTTCAGCCGAAAAATTTATTGCAAACATTATAAAAAGCGGGCATGAATCCGTAATTGAACACGTCAGCATTACTTTCAAAATTATCTGTGACAGGGGCGTAACTCATGAAATTGTACGCCATCGTTTGGCGTCTTATTGCGTAAGCGGCGATACTGTAATTCCTTCATATTCCAAAAATAAAAAAGTTTCCGGCAAAAAACGTACCATTGAAGATATTTATAATTGGTCTCAAAATCCCAAATGTCATGCTGCTTTAAAATCATTGATTATCAGAAGTTTTGACGAACAAACACATACCATAAAGCCAAATAAAATTAAGCGTGTTTTTTATAACGGGATTAAAGAGGTTTTTCAATTAACTACTGAAAGTGGGAGAATTATAAAATGTACTCTGGAACATAGATTTTTTACCGATGAAGGCTGGAAACCGTTAAAAGATATATCTGTAAATGATTTTATTTATTCTAATGGAATTCCACTTTTGGAAAATGAAGACTGGATAAGGCACAACTACTTGACGCTAAATAAAACACGCGCTCAAGTTGCACAAGAAATTGGTTGTTGTGAAGCTACTTTGTATAAGGCGTTTAAAAAATTTGGAATTGTTAAGTCTTGGTCGACTATGCCTAATCGCCGTCTTGGTCACGGTGTAAAGGGAATGTTTAATGAAGAACAACGACAATCAATAAAAGAAAGAATGATGGGAGAAAATAATCCTTCTTACAAGCATAATCGGGAAGATTTATCAGCCGCCGGTGCTTATATTGAAGCACATAGAAAATTTTCAAACAAAAAAAATTTTTGCGAAATTTGTAATTTGGAAGATAATTTGGAAATACACCACAAGGATAAAAATCCTAAAAATAATTCTGAAGAAAATATAAAAATCCTTTGTAGTAAGTGCCACCATTTATGGCATCACCCTTTTGCTATTGGCGCGTTCAAAGATAGAGTGGTTGATATTTGTTACGTTGGCGAAATGAAAACCTATGATTTAGAAATGGAAGAACCTTACCATAATTATATTGCTAATGGTATTGTTGTTCATAATTCGCAAGAGAGTTCGAGATATTGCGATTACAGCGGCGATAAATTCGGCGGCGAATTGACATTTATTAAACCGTGCTATTGGAATGAAAATGACGAAAATTATTTGTTGTGGCGTGAAACTATGGAAATTATTGAAAAAAATTATTTGGCAATGAGAAAAGCCGGCGCACGCCCCGAAGAGGCGCGTTCAATTTTGCCAAATTCTCTCAAGACAGAAATTTTTATGACGGCAAATTTAAGGGAATGGCGACACTTTTTAAAGCTTAGAATGTCCAAACGCGCACACCCTCAAATGAGACAAATTGCGCTGAAAATTTTTGAAATACTAAATTCAAATTTGCCGGTAATTTTTTCAGATTTAAAATTTTAATTTTTTTTATTTTGAAATGTACTTTCTTTCTTCCTATGCCCTACTTTTTATTTTCTGGAATATTTGCCGTCATTTTCCAAAATTAAGTTTTTCAATTCCAGCTGTAACATTATTTCAGAAATTTCCGCCGGCGAAACTTCGTCAACATTAATTAAAATTTCGTCAAGCGTTATCGATTCATCTTGCGGTATTGCCTCATAAATTAATTTTTCTGCGCCCTCAAGTTCAATTTTTGGAGAAGTTAAAATTTTTTCTTCGCTCTCAATTTCGGGAGCGATTTTTTTATTTTTTAAATGGTACTCTTCCAAAACGTCATCTGAGCCTTTAATTAAAATTGCGCCTTCACGAATTAAATTATGACAACCCGCACTTTTTGGAGAAAAAACGCTGTGCGGCACAACAAAAACATCACGTGAAAAATCAGCCGCTCGATTGGCAGTAATTAACGCGCCCGACTTTTCGCCCGCCTCAACCACAATAACACCGCGTGAAAGTCCCGCAATAATTCTGTTCCGCGCCGGAAAAGTTCCAGTGTTGCCATCAGAATTCGGTGGAAACTCCGTCATAACAACTCCGCCGCCTGCAACTATTTCTTCAAAAAGTTTTTGCTTGTCATGTGGAATTTTATTTATTCCGTAGCCCAAAACTGCAACGGTACGCCCGTTTTTCAAAGCCGCTTGATGAGCGAAAGTGTCAATACCTTTAGCCGCGCCGCTAACAATCGTAAATCCTGCCGCCGCCAATTCTGCGCTAAGCTTTTTTGAAACTTTTTCGCCGTAAGGTGTAGCCCCACGAGTTCCGACTATCGCTATTCTTTCGGCATCCGGAATTATTTCGCCGCGATAGTAAAAAATTATTGGCTCGGCTGAAGTTTGCTTTAAAAGTGGCGGGTAATTTTCGTCATAAGTTGTGCAGATTTTAATTTTTCTGACATTGCAAAATTCAACAAGTTTTTCGACGGCGTCTGGGTGTTTACTGCGAAATTCTATAAAATTGTCGATAATTTTTTGATTGAAACCTGCCTCTGTAAGTTGTGAAATTTCTGCACGCCAAATATTTTCTGCACTGCCAAATTTTTCAATCAACTTTTGTAAAGTCTTAGTGCCAATTAAATTTACGGCGTTTAAAGCTGCCAAATAGTACCTTTCCAAAATTTTTTCCTCAATTTGCAAGTTGTAAAATTAAATCTGCAATATCTGCCGCGGCTTGCGGTCTGCCCAAACTTAAACTTGCCGCCGCCATTTTTTTTAATTCGTCAGGATTTTGCAAAAGTTCGTTCAAATGTTTTGATAAAATTTCTGAATTTAAATCTTTGTTTAAAATCATACGCGCCGCGCCAACTTTTACCAATGCTTGAGCGTTAAATTCTTGATGATTTTCGGCGGCGTACGGGAACGGAATTAAAATTGCAGGAACGCCCCGCGCCGTCAATTCTGCAAGTCCTGTAGCTCCTGCGCGAAAAATTGCAAGGTCTGCCATTGCCATTGCTTGCGGCATATTGTACAGATACGGTACAATTTTTATATTTGGATTGTCAAAGTTAAAGCCGCCGTCTTTCAACTTTTGAGTAACAGAATCAAATTCGCCCTTGCCTGTGACGTGCAAAAATTGGGCGTTACCTTTGGCGTTCAAAAGTATGTCAATCATAGCGTTGTTAATTGCACGCGCGCCGCGACTGCCGCCCGAAATTAAAACTACCGGCTTATCTTCGCTAAAATTAAATTCCTTCAAGCCGTCCTCACGAAAAGCGGTTAAAACTTCAGAGCGAATGGGATTGCCGGTGTAAATGGTTTTTTCGGCGGGGAAATTTTTAAGCGCGGGTTCAGTACCGACGGCGATTTTGTCAACGAATTTTGAAAGTATTTTGTTGGTAATACCTGCAACAGCGTTTTGCTCCTGAATCAGCGTAGGAATTTTCATAA
>CALGGV010000315.1 GCA_937915725.1 uncultured Selenomonadales bacterium | reverse complement strand
CCCGACGATATTGAATTACACCGCCCGTACATTGACGCCGTAACTTTCCCCTGCGAAAAATGCGGCGGCGAAATGCACCGCGTCCCTGAAGTTATTGACTGTTGGTTTGACAGCGGCGCAATGCCTTTCGCGCAGTGGCACTATCCCTTTGAAAACAAAGAAATTTTTGAAACGCACTTTCCGGCAGATTTTATCAGTGAGGCAGTAGATCAAACTCGCGGCTGGTTTTATTCGTTGCTTGCAATTTCAACTTTGCTTTTCGACAAGCCGTCCTTTGAAAATGTAATTGTACTCGGCTTAGTTTTGGATAAAGACGGGCAAAAAATGTCAAAATCCAAAGGTAACGCGGTTGCTCCAATGGATATGTTGAAAAAGCACGGCGCGGACGCTATTCGCTGGTATTTTTACGAAAACAGCGCGCCATGGTTGCCTAATCGTTTTCACGATGATGCAATTATTGAAGGGCAAAGAAAATTTTTAGGCACGCTCTGGAATACCTACGCCTTTTTCGTACTCTATGCAAACATTGACAATTTCGACGCCACGAAATATCAACTTGACTACAAAAATTTGTGCGTTATGGATAAGTGGTGTTTGTCAAGATTAAATACAATGGTTAAAACTGTTGACGAATGCTTGGCAAATTATAAAGTTCCCGAAACTGCAAAGGCGTTACAAAATTTCGTTGACGAATTGTCAAATTGGTATGTGCGCAGGAGCCGCGCGCGTTTTTGGGCAAAAGGTATGGAGCAGGATAAAATTAACGCCTATATGACGCTGTACACCGCGCTTGTAACTTTTGCGAAGTGCGCCGCGCCTATGGTTCCTTTTATCACTGAAAATATTTACAGAAATTTAGTTTGTTCGATTGACAGTAACTCGCCTGAAAGTGTTCACCTTTGCGATTTTCCGACGGCTGACGAAAACAAAATTGACGCCGAACTTGAAAAGAATATGGACGAAGTTTTAAGAATTGTTGTACTCGGACGCGCCGCTCGTAACGCCGCAAATATTAAAAATCGTCAACCCGTTGCAAATATGTTTGTTAAAGCCGTTGAATTGCCGAAATTTTTTGTTGAAATTATCGAAGACGAACTCAACGTTAAAGCCGTCGAATTTCGCGCAGATATGGAAGAATTTGTTAAATATCAGATTAA
>CALGGV010000314.1 GCA_937915725.1 uncultured Selenomonadales bacterium | reverse complement strand
CTGATAAACGACATAATTATTACAGGATCCATTCCGACGCTTAAAGCCATTGGAAATACAATCGCAATAGCCGCCGCTTGAGAGTTTACAAGTTTTGAAGTTAAGAAAGCGATAATTGCAAACGCCCAAGGATATTCTGCAACCGCGTTACCCAAAAATTCTTTCAAAAAAGCCATATGTGCGCCAAAACAAGTATTCGCCATCCACGCTACGCCGTAAACCGAAACAAGCGCAACTATACCCGATTTAAAAACTTGACTGTTGCCGACGTCTTTTGCTTTAACTTTGCAGACAAATAAAATTATCGCTGCAACCAACAACATTACCATTTGAATAACCGCCGTCATTGAAATTGCCTTCATTTCGCCTTTAGCGTTCGGAAAATGTGGCAACAAGTCAGGGAAGTTGCCGAGTACCGCAATTACCAAAATTCCTAAAAAGAAAATGTACATTGCGTGATAAAAACTGGACGGTAATTCTTTTCCCTGCAGTGATTCTGAATCGCCGTAAACGTACGCCTTGTTTTCAGGGTCTTTGATAAATTCTTGAAAGCGTTCGTCCTTGTCTAAATCTTTGCCGCGCCTGTAACTCCATAACGCCGCAAAAAATACGCCTAAGCCCGTTGCAGGAACTGAAACCGCCAAAATTTGTAAAACCGTGTAATGATAACCTGCAGTAGCCATAAATCCTACGATTGAAACTATTGCAACAGAAACAGGCGAGGCGCAAATTCCCATTTGTGAGGCAACCGAAGATACAGCCATTGGACGCTCGGGGCGGATATTTTGTTTAATTGCAATGTCATAAATAATTGGAAACATTGTATAAACTACGTGTCCCGTGCCGCAAAGTACCGTTAAAAACCAAGTTGTCATTGGTGCCAAAATTGTGACGTGTTTTGGATTGTTACGCAAAAATTTTTCAGCATACTGCAACATAACAGTTAAGCCGCCGGAAGTTTGCAAAAAACCTGCGCACGTTACAACCGCCAAAATTGTAAGCATAACGTCTATTGGCGGCGAGCCCGGCTTGTAGCCGAAAATAAAAACATATGTTACAAGTCCAATACCACTGATGACTGCAAGCCCTATCCCGCCGTGTCGCACGCCGACAATTAAACACACCAACAATACAATAAAACCAAGTGCCATTTCCATAAATTTCACCCTCTTTCTAATTCTGTGACAAATATCACTGCGTAAAAGTTATTCTAGCTTTTAAAATCATTTCCTGCAATTTTATCATTTGCAGGCTTTTAGAAAAAATTTTTTAATTCTGCCTAATGATTTTGGAAAAAAATCAAATTTAAGCCGCCTTCAAAAACTCTTTTAATATATTTGTACCCTTGAAAGGTTAAAGGGCTGTTCTGGGGCAAATTAAGCAGAAATATGAGCTAATTTTTTTCTGAATCACTAGAGTATGTTGACAAAAGTAAGATTAGAAGGACGCCCGCCGCACTCCGTAGGGCGAAGATTCTTTCTTTTAAATAAATGCCGTATTCTATTTTTCAAAGTCTTTTCCTGCAATTTTATCATTTGCAGGCTTTTAGAAAAAATTTTTTAATTCTGCCT
>CALGGV010000313.1 GCA_937915725.1 uncultured Selenomonadales bacterium | reverse complement strand
ATCGGAATATTAGTTCTACAAGTCATTTTCAGAGACTCCTTTCAATTCTCTTTCTCTCTTGTGCATAATCTTTTCAATTATGAACGTGTCGCACTTTTGCCCGCACTTACACCGGCAGATTTTAAAACCATTGGAGCCGCGCAAATCGCCGCCACAAACTTTTTCTTATCGTTAATAAAACTTTTGACGATATTTAAAACGCGCGCATCTTTTGAAAGTGTGGTGGAGCCAGGTTGCCCGCCCGGCAAAATTACCATATCATAATTTTCAAGGTTGTTTTCGCCCAAAATTTTGTCAGCTTTAACCGTAATTTTTCTGCTGCTGGTAACAAAATCTTCTGCCAGTGAAAATGAATCAATTTCAATTCCTGCGCGACGCAAAATGTCAATCGTAACAAGTGCCTCCGCCTCTTCAAATCCATTCGCCAATAAAATTGCAACTTTCATTTTTAAAACTCCTTTCAGTCTTTTTTAGGGTTATAGGGCTTTTATCCATAAAGCATGTTGAAAAAATAATTTTGTAGTGAATAAAATTTAATGCAGATATAAAAATAAGCTCATAAATGCGCTTGAAAGCCACGAGAATCGCCCTTTCTAAGTTCATTGGTACTTTTATATTAAAACAAAAGAAAAGCCTCGTTAGAATTGATTTTTTGCGGCTTTTTTCAACAGCCCCTAACTCCCTAGTTTCTTCAATTTTTCACAAGACAAATAATTCAAGCGCAAATATTCTTCTTCGCTGTAAAATTCGGCGAAATATTTTTTATATCCTTTTTCGACGTTGCAAAAATCCGGGCGATTATCATAAATCGTACAAAGATTAATTGAAGTGTCCAAAAATTTGCACACGCCGTCGCCTCTGTCAAGATTTTTTGAAAGTTTATTTCGGTTAATGTGCCTGCAACATAAACCGCAACAATCGCAATTAAATTTCTCCATTCTACTGCCTCTTGCCTACTGCCTACTGCCTAAATTAGCCCGCTTACTTTCCAAAATATTTTCCACAGCCTCAAATAAAATTTTCTTGTCAAGTTTGTTAGAATTGGCGTAGGAGGCTTTATATTTTACTTTAAGGGCGGCGTTTTGAACGTTGCCATCAGGAACAAGGCGGGCGGCTTTAAAGGCGGCGTTAAGGACGGCGTTAGAAATATCACTGCCGCTTAAACCGTCATATTTTTTTGCAAGTTCGTCAATGTCAAGATTTTCAAATTGCGCGGCAAATTCGGCGGGAATGTACATTTTCCAAAGTTTTTTTCTGCATTCATAATCCGGCAATTCAAATTTCACGTGTACGGAAATTCGGCGCATAAAAGCGGGGTCGAAATTGGAAATAAAATTTGTGGCGAAAATAATAAAATCTTGATATTCATTCATAAGCATTAACATAACCGAGCGCGTCTGATTCACGCTGACGTCAACAGCTTGTGTCATATTTGTAACGCGCTTGCTTAGAATTGCGTCTGCCTCATCGAAAAATAAAATACTGCCGGAATTTTTCGCCGCCTCAAATGCTTTTCTGATATTTTTTGGAGTTTCTCCAACATATTTTGATTCAATATCTGCGTAGTTGACGATTAAAATTTTTTTGCCGAGTTGTTTAGCGATAGCGTGCGCCGCCATAGTTTTACCCGTGCCGGGCGCGCCGTATAAATTTATTCCAACGCGCTTTGAATACTTATGAGTTTTGTTGAATCCCCAAATTTCAAAAACTAATTGCGAATTTTCGGCATAAGTTGCCACGTCCAATATTTGATTTTTTGTAGATTGTGTTAAAATAATATCGTCTAGGCTGTAACGCGGCTCTTCCGGAATAAAAATATTTTCTTCTTCAGTTTTTTTAGGTTTGTCAGATTTTTTTTCCATTGGCATAAAATCACCCCGTTTTTTATTTTAGCATTTATTGACTAAATCAACAATATTTGATATAAAACAACGGCGGTATAAACTTTTTGTTGATATTTGAGGAGTGAGTGAAATTGATATTGGAGCGGCTTGAAAATTTGCCCGTAGGTTCATTTCATTACAAATTGTTGGTTGTAACGGGCTTGGGCTGGTTGTTCGATTCAATGGACACGGGATTAATTTCATTTGTATTGCCGGTATTGGCGAAAGAATGGGGCTTGACGCCGGAGCAAGTTGGCTGGATAGGAAGTATCGGCTTAATTGGTATGGCGTTAGGCGCAGTTTTGGCGGGAACTGTTGCTGATAAAATTGGTAGAAAAAATGTTTTTGCGGCAACGGTAATTTTGTACAGTGTATCAACCGGACTTTGTGCGGTTGCGTGGAGTTATGAAAGTTTACTATTTTTTAGATTTTTGGTAGGATTTGGTTTAGGCGGAGAATTGCCGGTTGCAGCAACTTTAATGAGTGAATACGCGCCTTCACATTTACGCGGCAGATTTATAGTTTTGCTTGAAAGTTTTTGGGGAATAGGCTGGCTTGTGGCGGCTTGCATTTCTTACTTATTAATTCCAAAATTCGGCTGGCAAATTGCTTTTTGGATTGGTGCACTTCCGGCGGTTTATGTATTTTTAATTCGCCTGCATATGCCGGAGTCGGTACGATATTTAATTTCCAAAAATAGGATTGACGAGGCAAAAGAAATAATCTTAATGCTTGAAAAAAAATTAGGCGTAGTAAGTAAACCTTTCGCTGAAAAATTAAGCACGGCTGAATTAAGCTCTGAAAAAACTGCACAGCCGAAATTTTCAAGTTTATGGTCGGCGCAATTTCGCACGCGGACGATTATGCTTTGGCTGGCGTGGTTTGGAATTGTTTATAGTTATTATGGAATTTTTATGTGGTTGCCTTCAATCGTATTCGCGCAGGGCTTTGCAGTTGTAAAAACTTTTGAATATGTTTTGGTAATGACGCTCGCGCAGTTGCCGGGCTATTATGCGGCGGCGTGGCTTGTTGACGTTATCGGGCGCAGATATACTTTATCGCTGTTTTTGTTAATGTCGGGCGTGTGCAGTTACTTTTTTGGCAACGCGGCAGATCCTACAGAATTATTAATGTGGGGCGCGGCAATGAGTTTCTTTAATTTGGGCGCGTGGGGCGTCATTTACACATACACGCCGGAACTTTATCCGACTTCAATTCGTGCATTAGGCGCGGGCTGGGCGGCAGGTTTTGGCAGAATTGGCGGAATGTTAGCTCCAATGTTGGTCGGTGTACTTTTGGCAAATGGCGTGGAAATGAATTGGATTTTTGCAATGTTTGCATCGGTATTCGTTTTAATTTCGGCGATTGTACTTGGCTTAGGAATTGAAAGTAAACAAAAATCACTTGAGGAAATTGAATCTGTTGCGGCGACACCTTCAAGAGTTTGAAATTTAAGACTAACCGGGACAAGATGCGCTAAAATTTTTTGAAAGAATTTTCAAATGCCGGCGATTCTTTCTTTGCCAAGCGTTTCTTTCTTCTAAAGAAAAAAAAGCCGTATTAGATAAAGAAACAATAAATAAAAAAATGAAAGGAGTAAAAAAAATGTCAACAAAAATTGCGCCGTCGATACTTTCGGCGGACTTCTCAAATTTGGCAGACGAATTAAAAAAAGTAAAGGAGGCGGGCGCAGAATACATTCATATTGACGTAATGGACGGAACTTTTGTACCGGAAATTACAATAGGCGCGCCGGTTGTAAAATCTTTGCGCAAAGTTTCAGATATAATTTTTGACGTACATTTAATGGTTGAACACCCTGAAACGCAGATAAAATCTTTCGCAGACGCGGGCGCAGATATTATAACTTTTCACGTTGAGACGGCAAAACACCCACACAGAATCATTCAGCAAATTCACGAATTGGGCTGCAAAGCCGGCGTTGCTTTAAATCCCGGAACTTCCCTTTCAATGGTTGAGGAACTTATTGAAGACGCAGATATGATTTTAATTATGACGGTAAATCCAGGTTACGCGGGACAAAAATTTATCGATTCAATGCTTGGCAAAATTCACATGCTTTATCATATGATTGAAGAAATGGAAACAGAATGCGATATTCAAGTTGACGGCGGAATTAACGCTGAAACTTCCGTGCTTGTACGAGAGGCGGGCGCAAATATTTTAGTTGCAGGTTCGGCAATTTACGGCGCGGCTGACGTTGCACAGGCGATTAAAGATATTCGCGGCAAGGAAATTCATCATCACCACCATCACCACGAGGATTAAGCAATGAAAAATCTAGTAATGGGCGTCGCCACAGGCTACAGTTGGCATGACATTGAGCCATTCGTTATTTCTTTAAGAAAAAATTGTCCTAACGCGGATTTAGTTTTGTTTGCAGATGGATTCTCAAGTTTTACTTTGAAATGTTTGTCGAAATATGGAAGTATTCGGATTCAACCCATTCCTGAAAATTTAGAGTCTATGTCAATAGTTTGTGCCCGTTTTTTTATGTATAAAAATTTTTTAGACAGTCACACCGAATACGAAAGAATTTTTATTACTGATACTAGAGATGTAATTTTTCAGGAAGATTTATTTTCGTTTTATACGCAGTATAAAGACTTTTTACTTTGTGCTACAGAATCTGAACTTATTAAAAATGAAATTGTAAATACAAGCTGGCTCGTACAATTTTTCGGCGAAAATGAATATCACAAAATTAAAAATAACCCCATCATTTGCGCAGGAACAATCTACGGCTCTCGCGCAGAAATGACTATGCTTTTTGATAATATGATTAAATTTTTAAAACAAAACACTATGTGGGGCAGTGATCAAGCAACGCTTAATTATCTTATTCACAATAAACTTTTTCCTATTGAAAATTTTATTGAAAGTAGCGTCCATAGCGGAAAAATCTTTACATTAGGAATTTTGCAAAGTTTTAAAATTTCCGGAGAAAAAATTGTATATCCAAATAGCGAAGTTCCGGCAGTTCTTCATCAATACGATAGACATAATTCTATAAATCAAATTGTAGATAGAATTTACCGCGAACAAAGTTTACAGCCAAATGAAAATTTTACTGATATTCACAGTGCGATAGACCAAACTTTTTATTTAGTTCAGCGGAAAAATTGGAGCGCGGCTACTCAATACTTTATGAACTATGTTTTTTTCGACAAACCAAAATTAAAATTGTACTGCGATAAATTTTTGAAACTGGATGAACTTATTGCTCAAAAATATGAATCTGATGCGGAAATGTTATTTTTGGCGATTCAAAAAGTTTTAGCTAAAAATTTTGCCAATATCAGCCTTAAGCAAGCAAAAAATCTCTGTGAACTTTTCCTTAAAGCGGAAAAAAATATTCAAGCGGTAAACGGCTCGTTTAGAACTTATATAGCTAAAGTTTTTAGAGATGTAATAAATATTGTCTATGAGCAAGAGGATAAAAGACTTTGCCTAGATTATTTCAAACGTTTTGAAACTTGCAATTTAAAATTTGACAAAGATTTTTATTTCAAGCAAGCTGAAATTTATCGTGAATTTGGAAAAAAAGATGAGGCTTTAAAGGCTTACGAAAAAGCTTTAAACGCTGATTAATAAAAAATTGGGGCGATTAAATGATTTTTGACAGTCACAGTCACACAAAATTTTCAGCTGATTCAGAAATGTTGGCAGAAGATGCAATTTCCCGCGCTGAAAGTTTAAATTTGGGAATAATTTTTACCGAGCACTACGATTATAATTTGCCCGGCGATTTAGATTTTACTTTTAACGCTGTCAATTATATGAATGAATACAAAAAATTTCGCAGTGAAAAAGTTAAACTCGGCGTCGAAATTGGTTTGAGGAACTCTGCGCGAGAGCAAAATAAAAAATTTCTTGAACAGGCAAATTTTGATTTAGTAATTGGTTCAATTCACGTTGTAGACGATATTGATATTTACAATCCGGAATTTTTTGCTGACAAGGATAAATTGACTGCGTATCGAAAATATTTTACCGTAATGGCTGAAGAAGTTGCAGTTGCAGATTTTGACGTTTTGGGGCACATTGATTATATTTGCAGAACTGCGCCGTACAAAAACTCCGAAATTGAATACGAAATTTTTAAGCCGGAAATTGACGAAGTTTTGAAAATAATTGTGGAACGCGGAAAAATTTTAGAATTGAACACGCGGCGATTAAATAGCAACATCGCCGTAACGGGGCTTGAGAGCGTCTACAAGCGTTACAAAGAATTTGGCGGGGAATTTATCACGATTGGCTCAGATGCACACGTTGTAGAGGCTGTAGGGGCTAATTTTGACGTTGCTTTAAAATTTGCTCAAAAATTAAACTTAAAGCCGGTAAATTTTACAGGGAACAGAAAATTTTCCCCCAGTTTTTAGTCTTTATCCCTTAGCCCCTAAATTTCGACCGAAGGGAGAAATTTCAATGGATTATCTATTAGTAATGTTGGCAACAGTTGCAGTGATATTTGGAGGCAAGGCGTTTTGGGATTGGCAAAAAAATAAAACTCCTCAACTCGATTTAGAAGAACTTGAGGAAGATAGAGCGGAATATCTGCAGGAAAATTTTGATAAGGCAATGGACGATTATAAATTCATTGAATCCGCACGCAAAAATATTTCCGACAGAGAACTTTCGACGCAACTTGCAAGAATGCAGCGCGTTGCTAAAAAACTTTTGGCTAATCTTGAAAAAAATCCCGAAAGAATCCCGCTTGCTTACAAATTTATCGATTATTATCAAGATCGTGCAGTTAAAATCGTCAAGCAGTATCAAGAATTGGAAGAAACTGAACTTTCAACCGACCGCATTAGAGATTTAAAAGAACGTATGAAATTAACACTTTCTGCCCTTGATGACGCTTACGCCGACCAATTTGAACACGTCTTAAACGACCAAATAATTTCTGCAGACGCCGAATTAAAAGTTATGCAACAACAACTTGACGCTGAAGGAATTACAAAAAAAACTGTTGACATTGGCGCAGTTGACGAATACGGCAATGTTAGAATCGATACAGATTTATTAAATCAACCTTTAGGCGGAGTAAGCAACGTTGAATTAAAAAATCTGCCCGTCGGTACAATTCCCAGCGTAAGAAGTCCGCGCAGTCGCCGCCGCGTTCGTTACGAAGATGAAGAATTACAAACTTTCCCCGAAAATGAACGCCCGCAAATTATTCAAAAAAAATTGGTACAATCTGCGCTGGCAATTTTTCTAGGTTCACTCGGCGCACACAAATTTTATCAAGGTAAAACTTTGCAGGGTGTAATGTACCTTTTGTTTTTCTGGACAACTTTACCAACGTGGATAAGTTTTATTGAGGGCGTGCGCTATTTGTTTATGCCCGTCGAAGATTTTTATGAGCAGTATATCAAGGACGATAAAAATCACCGCAGATAAAAAAATAACGCCGGAATTAATTTTCCGACGTTTTTATTTTGCATAAAAATTTTAGTCAAGAATCAAAGCCTTGTTTTTGAGAATTTCTAAGCCGACAATGAAAAATTTTCTTATATTTAAAAAATATAAATAAAAAATCTAGTCAAGAATCAAAGCCTTGTTTTTGAGAATTTCCAATCAGACAATGAAAAATTTTCTTATATTTAAAAAATATAAATAAAAAATCTAGTCAAGAATCAAAGCCTTATTTTTGAGAATTTCCAAAATCGCAATGAAAAATTTTCTTATATTTAAAAAATATAAATAAAAAATTTAGTCAAGAATCAAAGCCTTGTTTTTGAGAATTTCCAAAATCGCAATGAAAAATTTTCTTATATTTAAAAAATATA
>CALGGV010000312.1 GCA_937915725.1 uncultured Selenomonadales bacterium | reverse complement strand
CCTTGACAGATTGAATTTGTGCTGACGAACGCACAGCGAATTTGACTTCCTGCGATAAAATCTACCGCCTTTTTGTACCAACACGCCACGTAATCCAAATTCCCGTAACCTTTCACACCTTCAAATATTTTTGCCATATCTGCTTTTTGTTCCCGCGTCTGAAAACTTTTGCCGACAAATGGCGGGTTGCTTATGATGTAGCTACATTCTGCCGCTGAAATTATTTCCTGCCAATCTATTTTTAAGGCGTTCCCTTCGTGTATGTTGCTGTAACTTTTGAGAGGAAAAACTTCCAATGGCTTATGGATTATTTCCGCCGTTTCTTTTAGCATTTGCAGTTCACTAATCCAGAGCGCGGTTTTCGCCACTGCTACTGCAAAGTCGTCTATTTCCACGCCGTAAAACTGCTGTATTGACACTTTCACGGGATTTACAAATTCTCCAAGCAAAATTTGGTTGCCTATCAACTCGCGCAGGACTTCATTTTCAAGACGGCGCAGGCTGATGAACGATTCTGTTAAAAAGTTTCCACTTCCGCAAGCAGGGTCGAAAAATTTTAACTGCGAAAGTTTATTTTGAAATTCCAATAATTTTTTCTTGCCTTTGACATTTTTAAATTCAGCTTTCAATTCTTCCAAGAAAAGCGGGTCTATTACTTTGTGAATATTTGTCGGCGAAGTATAATGCATCCCTCCTGCTCGGCGATATTTGACATTGATTGTCGATTCAAAAACCGCGCCAAAAATCGTTGGGCTTATGTCCTTCCATTTGAAGTTGCAGATTTCATTCACCAAGATATTTCTCGTTGCCTCTGAGATTCTCGGTATTTCTATTTCTTCATCTGCAAACAAGCCGCCATTCACATACGGAAATTTATTCAATTCGTCTTCGTATGGATCGCGCAGTTTTTCCGGCGTATTCAAAATTTTAAACAGGTCGCGCAGTCCGCGCCGCAACTCATTTTCTCTTTCAAGATATTCTGTAAAAATTTTGTGCTTGCCAAAAATCCCGGAACTTTCTGCGTAAAGGCAGAAAACCAATCTTACACACAACTTATTCAGACTTTGCAAAGATTTTTCGTCATCTGGATTCAGATAATTTTGTTTCAAGGTTTCGTACAGTTTATCAACCACTTTTCCCGCTGCTACTGATATTTCTTCCTCTTGTCGCATTTTTAATTTTTGCCTGTCTATCAGAAATTCAAACATCTGGAATTTTTCAGGCAGTTCAGCCAACAAAATTTTCAGCGGTTCAACTTCCGGCTTGCGTTTGTTCATATCGTATATCTGAAATTCTTTGAAGTTACAAGTTACTATCCATCGCGCTTTTCTTGAATATTCCAGCGTGTCATTATATTTTTTCGCCTGTTGAAACACTTCCTCGTCCAACTTTACCGTCGAACTTTTTTGTTCTATCAAAACTTTTGTATCTTCTATTAAAGCGTCAATGTAACCGTTTGGAATTGGCACTTCAAACTTTACGAGTTTTTCCGGCTCTTGGACTTCCAACACGTCGCGCAGAAATTGCAACCAGAAAACCTGCGCCTCGCCTTTTTCGTAACCTCTTTCTTTCCATTGAAGGATAAAATTTTCAATCTTTTTCATTTTTCCAAACCTACCATCTGCAAAATTTCTTTCACACGTTGCTTGCAATTTTTGTATCTTCATTCACTTCTTCCAATGA
>CALGGV010000311.1 GCA_937915725.1 uncultured Selenomonadales bacterium | reverse complement strand
ACTTTGAGGGGGTAGTGCTCGTTTGGGCGTATGAGTTCAAGTCTCATCAACCGCACCAGCTTTGAAATTTTCAAGTCCGCTCCGGCGGGCTTTTTTAGTTATGAAAATTGTGTACTTAATTTATAAAAAAACTCTCGACCTTACAGCGAGAGTTTTTTTGTCTTTTATCAAGTTTTGCTCTTTTAATACTCAAGCCCATATATTTGCCTACATTTTCGCCAGTAAATTCATGAATATAAGAAATGCCGGAATAAACATTTTCTTTTTCACCATTTGTTTTATTTAAAAAATACATACCATAAACATCCAAAATATTTTGCGGGAAAATATGATATCTCCAGCCTACCCTAACGTGTCCGGAATAACACGGCGTTGGTGCCTCGTAACTTGCAGTAGTTGGTTCACAGTTAACAAGAAAATATAACTGGTAAAGTCTGTACGAACTTTACCATAACGTACACTTGCCTCATAATACATGCCATTCATATTTACTGACGCGCAATAAAACCCGCAGTGAAATATTTTCATTTTGTTTTTTTCATATTCTGATTCAGTAGTAATCTTGTCTATATCTTTTGCATTGATTTTAAGACCTGTGATAAATTCAGTGTTTTCTGTAGAATAAATTTTTTCAATTTTTGCGTAGTCTGTTTCGCCCAAATCTAATCCGTTTGTTTCATCTGTTGTAGTTATTAATATGACTTAGTCGCCATCGTTGAGGTTGATTCATTTTCTGCGCTTGCAACGCCGCTGACACCGCAGAAAAAAATTGCCAACATTGCGCACGCCAAAATTTCATAAGTTTTCTTTTTGCTGATATACATTTAAATTGCTCCTATGAAAAAAGTTCCCGCCCCAAGATTCAGCTCAGAGCGGGAAAAATCTTACCTAACAAATACAACTGCGCAATTCTCAAGCATATGTGTTTTTTCATTTACAAGAAGAATTTTATCGGCGTCTTCAGCCGAAATTACAGCGTTTACTTTGTTTACAAAATTGTTGCCGTCGCGAACGCTTACCGCTTTAACAAACAGCGGAGAATTTCCGGCGCGGTCAATCGCTATTTCGTCATTAATCAAAATGTTGTAGCTTACCATTCATTCATAGATAATCAAGGCATCATTCTGCAAATTTTCAATCCCGTAAACTGCGCGACCGTTAATATCATAACTTACCGGCGAAAAAGTTTCTACAAGTCCCAAGCCAAACGCGGCAACTATAATGCCGCTGTATTCTGCGTTTTGAACGTCTTGCATTATCAAAGGCTTAAGATTATTTAAATTCTGCGATTTACATTGTCATCAGCTATGATAAGGTCGTGCATTGTTGTTATTGAATTAATCTGCATAACTTGCACAATACCGACTAAATTTCTTTGCGCCGCCATAATTGCCGCCTCGCGTGCCATTGCCAAGCCGTGCGGATCGAGGCGGATTATTCCAACTGCCGTAATATTTGAATATGCGCCTTTGTTCCAATTAATGCTACCTTCAATGTTCACTTTGACATTAACGCCGCTGTTTCCAATCGCCGTCGCACGGAGCAATTCGCCGCCAAAAATTAACACGCCGCTTATCGCAACTGCTGCAATTATTTTTTTGTTGCTGAAAATTTTCATAATTAAAACATCTTGAATTATTACCAAGTTTTAAACACGGCTTTAGGATCAACAGGCGTACCATTTTTTCTAACTTAAATATGAATATGTGGATCGCTTGCATTACCAGTCATTCTATTTAACCAATTAAATCACCTTTACGAACTTTTCTTTCTTCAAGAATTGTAATACTACATTTATAATTATTTGAACTGCAAGGATAAGCAAGCATTTGTGCCGCCGCCACCATTTACAACCGAATTTGGATCCCAGCCCATTTTGTAACCGGCACCGTTGACGTGTACATTTCTGTTTGAATAATTGGTATCAGCAAAAACGTCACGCGCCCAGAATAAAATTTCAACTTTTCCATTTCTGTCGGGGTGTGTTCCTATAGCTACGCCGTTGCTGATATCTCCGTAATTTTTACCAAATCTACTTCAGCGTCTATCCAGCCGACGGCTTGCCCGCTCCCTGTATCGTAGCTTGTAACTTTGTGATCCACGTAACATTGCCGCCAAAAAATTTTTTACGTTACACATTTTTATTACCTCGCCTTCACAAAAATTAAATCGGAAAAAAATTAATGCAAGCATAAGCACAACCCCTTTCAATTTAGCCAAAAATTACTGCTGTAATTCAGAAATAACGCCTGTCAAAATTTTTAAATCATCAGTGTCGATTCTGCCTTCGCCGGTTAAATCAGCATTAATAATATTAATTGGGGTATGGAATTAGCAAGATATGCTGTCAAGGCGTGAACGTCATAAATATTAACTTTGCCATCGTTGTTTACATCGCCCGTGCCTTTTTTTCAGCTTTTATCAAATTCAACAAAGCAAAAACGTCAAAATTGGAAATAGTGCCATCGCCGTTTATATCGCCGAGTACGCCGCTATTAAAATTTTCTTCAAAATCGTCTTTTTCTTAATTGAGAGTTTCGCTCTGTGTATTTTGAGAGTCTTTGGGCGGCGCAGTGGAAATTTTATTTTAGTCAGAGTTTTTTTTGTTCGCCGGAATTTTCGTTACCGCCGTTTTTTTCATTGTTGCCGGAGTTTTTATCTTTTGGAGCATCATTAATGTTAATTGGAGGTGATTTTATAGTGTAACTTGGCGGAGTTCCGCCCTCGGTTTAGGCATTAACAGACGGTAAAAAAATTGTCATTGCACCAATAAAAAATATCACTGAAAATTTTTGCCACAGTTTCATTTTTTATCCCTCCTGCGCGATTTTTCATTTATTATTAAGAAATTGGAATAGTATCTCCGGTTTGTACTTTCTCTGTTTCACCGTTTTCACCGTCATAATCGCCATAATCTTCATAAGTACTGCCGGAATTACTTTTCAATTTACTGTTGTTCACCCAGCCCATTCGATAATACTCGCCATCTGCCTTGAAAAGAATTTTGGTTTTTGTGCCGCGTTTGGCAACAACGATACATCTTCATCGCACGGAGCATTTCCGTTGAATGAATATGAAGTGCGCGTCCTCCAAACATCTTTCACCCTGCGCAACAAATCTATATTCAACCTGTTGAGAATTTTCATTGGAATTGGGCAGAATGGCGTTAATCAAACGTGACATATCAGCATCGCCGTAACTTACATTGTCCAAAATTTCGACAATGTAATTTTTGTCATTGGCAACAACTCTGTTTCTGCGCGTGCCGAAGTATTTCCATTTGCCTTTATCTTCTTCATTGTTGTTTTCTTCGTCGTTATTTTTTTTGCTGTTATTTTTTTTGTTTGCAGTTTTATATTTGGTAAAGAAAAAATCTTCGCCGTTTTTTGAAAGGCGACACATATAAAGCTTTTTGCCGTCAACTTCGACGCGGTCTTTGCTGGTTACACGCGGCGCGGGCGTGACATTTTTATATTTTATGGTGTAGGAATTGCTCAACAAAATTTCACGGTATGAATCAAGACGCGACGCCTCAACGTGAAATGATACAGAAAAAATCAGCAGTGCCAATATTAAAAATTTTTTCATAATGTTTCCTCCGCAGTTTCAGCAGTTTTTGTTTCTTCCGGCAAAATATCTTTCAAAGTTCCGGTAGATTCTTGATTTTCCAAAAGGTCGTTCATATTGCCCATTCTCGGCGCGTAGCATTGAATATTTGTTTTATCAACGCTGAAAATACCTTCGGGAATTTCGGATTTAATTTCGACTATTGCAAAAATGTTTAAATCATAGTCTTTGCCGTTCCTGTTAACATAACTTTTGGCGATAACCAATTCACCTTCAGGGTTGTAAGCCAATTCGTAATAGAGCATGCCGGAATTTTTTGCGCCGTTGAGTTCGCAAGCGTACAAATCGCAATCGCACTCAATATCTTTACGATTAACTTTCAAAGTTTTTTTGTAACTTTCTTGAAAAGTCGGCGCGGATATTTGGGAATTTCTCACTTTGAAGGGGGCGTCATCCCAGCGAAAAACCGCCAATTCGTCCGGCAGAGCCAATTTTTGGGGAATTTTATCCCAGCCGCTGCGCGGATTTATATTTTCGTCGTTAATTTTATTTTCATGACAATAATTGGCTTGATTTTTGCCGATGAACTGAAAATAGCATTTATCGCCTTCCTTGTTTGCAGCGTACATAATTTCAGGATTTTTATTTTCTTTGCCGCCAAAAATTGCGCCGAGCGGATTCAGCCAAACCATATTGCCGCGCTCATATTTGTAACTCATTCTTTCCATACGAACGCCATTTTCAGCCGTCAAAATTCGCTCGCCCCATTTGTCTTTGAACTTAAGATAGAAATTGCCGGATTGAAAAATTTCACGGTAAGTTTCAGCCGCCGGTTGTTCAGCATTTGCCGTGCCGAAATTCAAAATACCAAAAAGCAACGCCGCTGTTAAAAATAACTTTTTCATTTGTAAAATCTGCCTCCTTTTGCCGTGCCGTCTAACTCTGCTAAAAGACCGTATTTTTTATTGTAAATTGCGTCCTCAACCGCTTCTTTTATTGCGTTTGCAACTTGTATTGTATTTTTTACTGCCTATCGTAAATTCATATTTGGCTAAACTTATCGAAGTAGCTTCTTTAGGGGCTGGATTATCGCTTTCATCTGAATCGTCCGTTTCGTAAACTTTCTGCCCCTTTACGTTAAGACTTAATTTTGAGTCGTATACTTCAGATTCGCCGCGCCCGTCAACAGAAAGAACAATTTCTCCAGTTTCAACGTTGACAAATCGAATAATAACATCTGCTATAACGTTTCTTTTTGTACCTGTTCCGCCACCGGAAACTCCCACAGGAAGGTCGATTGTAGTACCCATTCCGCTGTCTTTTGTAGTGATTCCCGTAAGACTTCCGAATATCAGATAATGCGCTACTCCCAGTTTGCCCGTTTGCGGCGCATTTGAAGTATCTGTCAGTCCGTTTTGAGCGGCACTAAATTCATCTGCAATTTCAAGAGAGTTTTCACGTTCAACTAGGTACTGTTGGTAATTTCTTCAACATTAATTTTTAATTTGGTACGCCCTCTTAAAGCC
>CALGGV010000310.1 GCA_937915725.1 uncultured Selenomonadales bacterium | reverse complement strand
TTTGACTTAGAGTTTTTTACAAATTTTAAAAATTAACAAGGCGGCTTTTTCTTTTTTTTCAAAAACGGAGTGCGGCGGGCGTCTAACTCGCCTTTTAATCTTACTTTTGTAAATATACTTGACACTTTCCTAAAACAAAAGAAAAGCTTTTTCTCGTTGAAATTTTTCGCACTTTTGGCGATGTTTGAAAGTATTTCTAAAAATATTTTAGTCAAAAACAAAATCCGTTACAAAATACGCCGCCGCGCCCATTATCGCAGTTAGCGGGATTGTCATAATCCACGCTTTAACCATTTCCTGCGCGACGCCCCAATGAACGGCGTTTACCCTTTTTGCAGTACCGACGCCCATTATCGAGCCGCTGACAACGTGAGTTGTTGAAACGGGCAAATGTAAAAGCGTCGAACTAAAAACCACGATTGAAGAATTTAAATCTGCCGCAAAGCCGCTAATTGGCTCCAGTTTAAAAATTTTGCCGCCGATTGTTTTTATAATTCGCCAGCCGCCCGTTGCAGTTCCTATCGCCATTGCCGTTGCACATAAAATTTTTACAAATGTTGGTACTTCAAATTCAGAAATAAAACCGCCGCTGAAAAGTGCAAGCGTAATTATTCCCATAGATTTTTGGGCGTCGTTGGAGCCGTGCGAAAAAGCCATTGTTGCCGCAGAAATTATTTGCATTCGTCGAAAATTTTGATTGACTGCGTGCGGGCTGAAATTCCCAAAAAGCCGAAACAAAATATTCATTACAATAATTCCCGTAACAATCGCAATAACCGGCGAGGCAATTAACGCCACAACAATTTTTCCAATTCCATTCCAATTTAAGCCGCTGCTGCCAACTGAAATCATAACCGCGCCAATCATACCGCCAACAAGTGCATGAGAGGAACTTGAGGGAATACCGAGCCACCACGTTATTAAATTCCAAACAATCGCACCGAAAAGCGCGGCAATAATTATTTTTTCGTCAACAATACTTGCACTGCTGACAATATCGCCGCCAATGGTTTTTGCAACGCCCGTTGAAAACATTGCGCCAAAAAAATTAAGACCCGCCGCCATTATAATTGCGTGGGTCGGATAAAGGGCGCGCGTCGATACTGAAGTTGCTATTGCGTTTGCCGTGTCGTGAAAACCGTTTATGAAGTCGAACACCAACGCCAAAATTATTACAGTGAAAATTAAATATTGCAGTTCAAGCATATTTCATTACCACCCCGCGTATCATTTCGGCTATTTTCTTGCAGTGGTCAAGCGTTTGCTCTAAATCTTCCAAAATATCTTTCCACTTAATCAAATGAATAACCGCCTTGCTTGCGCCGTGTTCTTTGGCGGCAACTTCCGCCTCGTCAAATAAAATTCCTATATCTTCGCGGTAAATGTGATCGCCTTTACTTTCATAATCTGAAACTTTATGTACGGCGTCCAACATTTCACGTTGATTTTTTTTAATATCGTGCATAAGTTCAAAGGCGCGCAAAAGTTCGTTCGTACTGTCAACCAAAAGTTTTGTCATTCGCGCAGATTTTTCTGTAGCGTGTCCGGCGTGGTACATTATGATTCTTTGCAGGGCGTCATGTAACATATCAACGCCCGTTGCAAGTTCGCCCGCCATTGAGTAAATATCTTCCCTGTCAATCGGCGTTATGAAACTTAAATTTAATTTGGCAATAATTCTTTCGTTGACTTCATCGGCGGCTGATTCAAGCCCCAAAATTTCTTCAATTCGTTCAAAAGTTTTATTCGGATCTTTTATAACTTCGTCTAAAAGTACCGCGCCCAAATGGAAATATTTTGCGTTTTCCAAAAATAAATCAAAAAACTCCGTGTCTTTACGGGAAAAATTGAACATTAATTTTCTCCTTGCGAATTATTTTTCAATCGCTTATTTAATTTTTTATCGAAACTGAAAATTTTTGTTGAATCTATTTCATTGTAAGAAATTAAAATACAGTCAACAAAATCTAAATTTGTATCTGCAAAAATTTCTAAAGCTTTAATCATTATATCTTTGCGATTTATTTCAATAGAGTCTAAAAAAATTATCAGCACTTTTGAAATTTCCTGCCGCTCGACGTGATAAACTTTTAACAAAACATAAACTACTTCCGCCAAAACTTCAGGAATTGTGAACGCGCCGTTTTGTATAACTTTTGCAGATTCCGCCGCCATTTTTTCAACGTCATTCAGCAAATATCTTAAAATAGCATTGGCGTCAATCAGTTTTTTTGCCATACTTTTCTGACACCGCGCTTTCCCACGCCGAATTTTCCAGCGGGATTAAATTTTTATTTGCATATTTTGACAACGAGCCGAAGGCAGTTTTTGTTTCTGTTGAAATTGCAAAAGGCGCAGTTCCCAATTCAACGCTTTTTTTGGCGAATAAGCGCACAGCTTCAGTAAGGTTTAAGCCCATTTTGTTATAAATTTTTTCGGCTGCATTTTTTAAATCTGCGTCAATTCGTATTTGTAAAACAATTTCAGCCATAGCCTTAACTCCAAAGATTTAAATCAATATCAGAAATTTTCTTAACGATAATATCAGCTTGCGATAAATCTTGGTTGCCGCTGTGCGGGCTGATAAATCCAATGCAATACATACCGGCGGCTTTACCTGCCAAAATCCCGCTCCGGCTGTCCTCAAGTACGACACATTCTGCGGGCGCAACTTTTACCGATTCTGCCGCTTTTAAATAAATGTCAGGCGCGGGTTTAGATTGTTTGACTTCGTGCCCACTAACAAGCGCGGTAAAATATTTTTCAATTTCAAGGCGTTTTACAAATTCCCTGATTAACTGCGGGCTTGACGAACTTGCTATAGCCATTGGAATATTTTTAGCCGCCAAATTTTCCAATAAATTTTTTATACCGTCAATCGGTTTAATGTCGCTCTTATCAAATTCGGTTTTAAAATCGACAGGTACAAATTCTGCCGCCTCGTCAATAGGAATATTAACGCCGCGCTTTTCGGCAATATCGCGAAGAAAAGGCTTTGCCAAAATCCCCGTGTAATGTGAAAGTTCTTCGTCGGTAATTTCAAGCCCGTAACGTTTCAAAGTTCTTTTTCTGCCGGCAAAGTGAATTGGTTCGCTGTCTACCAAAACGCCGTCCATATCAAAAAGCATTGCCTTCATTAAAATTCCTCCATTCGCAGTTGGTTTAAAATTTTTTGCATATCGTCAGGGAGCGGCGCGGTAAATTTCATAATTTCGCCGGTTGCAGGATGAGTCAAAGTTAATGTGTATGAATGCAACGCTTGCCCTTCAATATCAAAAATATTTTTTCGCGCAGTGTATTTTGTATCGCCTAAAAGCGGGTGCCCAATAGCCGCCATATGAACTCTAATTTGATGAGTGCGCCCCGTTTGAAGTTTGCATTCAACGTAAGTAAAATTTTTAAACCGTTCCAAAACTTTAAATTCTGTAACCGCGCTTTTACCGTCTGCCGTAACCGCCATTTTTTTTCTGTCGATTTTATCCCGCCCTATTGCGCCGGTAATAATTCCCGCGTTGTCTGAAATGAC
>CALGGV010000309.1 GCA_937915725.1 uncultured Selenomonadales bacterium | reverse complement strand
GAGAAAATTTTCAAGTTGTCGATAAATTTTTTAGCTGCGTCCGCGCCGCCTTTAATTTCAAATGTGAAAATTGAAATGCCGCCTTTTGGGAAATATTTTTTGTAAAGTTTATGGTCGGGGTGATTTTTCAACGCGGGGTGATTGACTTTGTCAACTTTAGGATTTTTTGAAAGGTATTCAACAACTTTCAAGGCGTTCTCAATGTGACGTTCGACACGCAGTGATAAAGTTTCTGCGCCCTGCAAAAGTAAAAATGCATTGAAGGGCGAAATTGCCGCGCCGGTGTCTCTCAACAAAATTGCACGAATATAAGTTACAAACGCCGCCGCGCCCAATGCTTTATAAAAGCTTACGCCGTGATAACTGGGATTAGGTTCAACGAGCCAAGAAAATTTGCCGGATTTTTCCCAGTCAAATTTGCCGCTCTCAACAATAATACCGCCGAGCGTTGTACCGTGCCCGCCGATAAATTTTGTCGCCGAATGAATAACAATATCTGCGCCGTATTCAAACGGGCGAACTTGATAAGGCGTGGCAAAAGTATTATCGATAACAAGCGGGATTTTGTGTTTGTGCGCAATGTCAGCAACGGCTTGAATGTCAATCAAAGTTGCGTTGGGGTTGCCGACTGATTCAATAAAAATTAATTGCGTGTTAGGTTGAATTGCATCTTCAAAAACTTTTGCGCCGTCAGCAGGATTTACAAAAGTTGTTTCAATTCCATAATCCGGCAAAGTGTGTTCAAAAAGATTGAAAGTGCCGCCGTAAATTGTGGTAGCTGCAACTATATGCTGTCCTTTGTGCGCCAGAGCTTGCACAGCGTAGGTAACAGCCGCCGCGCCGCTTGCCAATGCAAGAGCCGCAGAGCCGCCTTCAAGTGCCGCGATTCTACGTTCCAAAACATCTTGAGTTGGATTTGTCAAACGCCCGTAAATATTGCCGGCGTCACGAAGTCCAAAACGGTCTGCTGCGTGGTCGAAATTGTGGAAAACATAGGAAGTTGTTTGATAAATTGGAACTGCGCGCGCGTCAGTCACGGGGTCGGGATTTTCCTGCCCGGCGTGCAACTGCAATGTTTCAAATTTGTACTTGCGATTTTCACTCATTATAAAAACCTCTTTCTTTGAAAA
>CALGGV010000308.1 GCA_937915725.1 uncultured Selenomonadales bacterium | reverse complement strand
ATGCAGCACGCCTCAGGCTCGGTTGCGCCTGTACTTTTTCTTTTGTCTGACGGTGAACCCAATGACGATTATAAATCCGGCTTAAAAATATTGCAGACAAATAATTGGTATAAAGTTGCCTCAAAAGTTGCCATTGGTTACGGCGATTCAAATGATGATATACTGCGCGAATTTACCGGTAATATTGAAACAGTTTTGCATACAAACGACCCAAAAGAATTATTGAAACTGATTCAATTCGTAACAATAACTTCTTCAACAGTTGCAAGCAGCGGAACTAAAACAGTTTCGCCGGACGATAATGCGGAAGATGAGAATAATCCGATTGATACTGATGGTAATACTGCAAATTTGGGCGATGCATTGCAAAAACAAAAAGCTATAATCCAAAATGCCGGCGTCGATGATGAATTTTAGGATTGATGCTTTATGATGAAGTTTCGTAAATTTGCCGCCACTTCTCATGGTACAAAATATCTTGCCAAAGGTTGGAATTGTCAAGACAGCTCCGGCGCGTTAGATTTTGAAAATGTTCAAATTATTGCAGTTGCAGACGGACACGGCGGATCGGATTATTTTCGCAGTGAATACGGCTCCAAAATCGCAATTCAGACTTTGTTGGAGCAGGTAAAAATTTTTTGCAAAGACTTAAAAACTTTTGAACGTTTTAGCGATAACGGGATAAAAAATTTCAAATATGATTTAGTACAATCGTGGCGAAAAGCCGTAAAAAAAGATTGGCAGGAACGTTTAAGCGGCGGCGTTTTGGGTGAAGGCGAAATTCGCTATAAATCTGTAAGCGATAAATACAAGGCGCGGTACACTTCAGATAATCCTCAAATTGTTGAAAATTATTTGTATAAGGCTTACGGTACAACTTTAATTTGTGCAATTTCAATCGGCGCGCAGATTTTAATTTTGCAAATTGGCGACGGCTCGTGCGTTGTACTGCTGAAAAACGGCGAATTAATATCGCCCGTACCAAATGACCCGGAAAATTTTTTGAATGTAACGACTTCCATTTGCGATAATAAAGCGGAGTTGAAAATTCGCCACGCCGTTTTAAACTGTGAAGATTTTTCTGTAAATTCTCCGGTTGCAGTTTTTCTTAGCACAGATGGGCTTGATGATTGTTTTCCCTACTACAAAAACGAAGAACATTTGTATAAATTTTATTGCGGCGTTATGATTGAAAATATGTTGGAATTTGGCTACAACGCTACAGAAAACGAAATTGAAACTCAACTGCTTGCAGGTCTTTCAAAAAAAGCAAGCCATGATGATATTTCGCTGGCTTATTTTGTGCCGGAAAATCTTGAAGTACTGAGCGAAACTTTTGGCAAAATTGACGCCGAATATAAATCTTCAGAAAAAAGCGTTGAAAAAATTTCTGAAGTTAAACCTACTGAAGAAATTAAACCTGCCGAAGAAATTAAAAGCACTGAAAAAATTCAAGAACAAGAAACACCTTTAGAATTAATTCCGGCAGTTCAAGAATCAAAAATTTTTCTGCCGCAAAAAAAAGTTTTCAAGGCAAATGAAATTTCAATTACAACGCCGGTAATTATTCCCGCCGGTACAAAAAATGACGAAGGGCAGGCGATTTAATGTTTGACAGTGTAGATTTTTACAACACGGCTTTTCAGTGGCAACAAACAAATCTTAGTAACAATAACAATTATTCTGAATATGTAAAGACTGCTTACTTGCAAATTATCACAACGGTTTTTTACGAATTAACCACAAAAAGAAAGTCGCCACTCCTTTCTGAAATGTGCGCAGTCAATGGAATTAATTTTTCCGGTCAAAATTTTCAAGTTGAAAAAATTAACGTCTGCCGCCTGTCTTGCGTTAAAAATTCTTTTGATATGTATTGTATTTTTCAAGGGCTGAACATTGCTTTTTCAGAAAATCTTGACGCTTGCTCCATTTTTTTTGAAAAATGTAAGCCGAATATCTTTAGTTGTTGTACGATTGATAAAAATTCTTTTAAAAAATTAATTGACTGTCTAACAATGATTGATATGCAGTTGAAAAAATTTTTGCCTCAAGCTCCCAATGAAGAAAAAATTTTACTGCAAGAATTAAATTTCATTGCGAAAAATCGTATAAACGACGATGAAAAAATTATCGCCGAAATAATAAAAATTCAAGCCGCAATGCAAAATGAAGTTTTAACAATTCAAAACAGCCTTAAACAAATTTCTGAAATTAGGGACGGCTTAGATTTTCGCACTTTGCGGGAGCCAATTTATCAGCTGATTCAACTTTATAAAAAAATTGACAGCAATTTGAAACGCCACCCAATGGAAGATACAGAAAAAGGTTACCGCGAATTAATCAAGCGTTGTAACAGATTTTTAACATATATTGTTCAATCACTGGAAATGCTCGGCGTGGAACTTATAAACACAACCGGCGGCACTTTTGACCCTGATAAACATAAAGTTGTTGACGATGAAAATTTTTCTTTAGATTCAACTGTTACAAAAATTAACAAAATCGGTTTTATCTACAAAGGAAAAATTTTAGAAAAGGCAGAAGTTGAAGTTGCAAAAAATTTTTAACCGGAGGCAGGATTAATGAGAATTGGGATTGATTTTGGCACAACTTTTTCACTGCCGGCAGGTTTAATTAATGGTACGGCTGCAACTTTATTGCCCGGCGGCGCGTATGGAATGGAGTCTGTTTTTTATTACGATAAAAGAATTGGTATTTTGATAGGCAAGCGCGCAGAAAATCTCGGCGAAAAAAAGCCCGCTAACGTTGTCAGAAATGTAAAAATGTTTATCAGCGATACTTCAGCAACAAGTTTTATTCTTGACGGTAAAACTTTTAACAAAAAAGAAATTGTAGGACACATTATCAAGGAAGTTGTACAGACTGCTTGCGAAGAAACAAAAAGGAGACAACTTATTTCACAAGAAATTGACGGCGCGGTAATTTCTGTACCGGCGGCTTTTAATATTCGTGAACTTGATTTTATTCGGCAGGCGGCAGAAAATAACGCCGGTTTAAAAGTTTTGGGATTTATAAGGGAGCCGGTGGCGGCGGCAATTTCCTATTTCAATGCGCCCAGTGCTGAAGATAAAAAAACTATTTTAGTTTACGATTTGGGCGGCGGCACTTGCGATGTTGCGATTGTTCGTTCAGATAAAAATTCTAAAGAATGGTATACCGTGCTTGCGTCAGATATGCGCAGAATCGGCGGCAGGGATTGGGACGATATTTTGGTTGAGTTAATCAAAAGAAAATGCCGCGCTGAAAATGAAGATATAGAATTTAGCAAACGTGACGAAGAAAATATTAGAAAAGCGGCTATCGAAGTTAAGCACAATTTGTCGAAACTTGAAAAGGATTATTCTGAAGTTGAAGTTGACGGCGAATTTTACGATTTTGAAATTACGCGGCAAGAATTTGAAAAAAATTCCTCTGAACTTTTGCAAGCTACAATGAAAATGGTTGAAAAACTCAAAAATGAATACGGCGGGGAAATTGATTATATAGTTTGCGTCGGCGGCAGTTCCAATATGCCGCAAGTTAAAGCCGCTTTTAAAAAAGAATACTCTGACATTGAATTAAAACTTTTTGAGCCGGAAAAAGCTATTGCATTTGGCGCGGCAATTTACGCCGAACATTTGACTGAAGAAAATTATCTGCGCGATATTTGTAAATTTTCTTACGGCGCAAGGTACATTCAAAATTTTTCAAAATATCACGACTGGAAACGCCTTAGAATCTACAATATAATTTACAAAGATGAAAATTTGCCGGCGTCCGGTGAATCAATTTCTTACAATATCGAAGACGGCGAAAAATCCACCTACATTGCAATTTATGAATCCGAATGCAAAGATAAAGTTTATCTGCCAGAGGAAGGAAAATGTATTGGTGAAATTAGAATCAGCGGGCTTGAAAATTCAAAAAAAGACGATGAAACTTTGTTGACAATGACGATTGATAAAAGCGGCTTAATGCAGTTGAAGGCGATTGATAAACGAACCGGCAAAACTGCAAAGGCTGAAATTCATTTGGACGATTATTGAATAAAAAAATTTTTAATCTGCGTTTGAACGGCGCAGATTTTTTTATTTCACAATCAAAACTATTTTGATATAATGTTGAAAAATTTTACTGATTGAAGGAGTAGTTTTGAGCAGAAATTTTGCTTTAATTTTAGTTGGAATGGCGGGCGTATGCTGGGCAAGTTCCGGCGTTGCGGTACAAGATTTTTTCAGCCACTCGACTAAAAATACAATGGAATTGACAAATATAAGAATGTGCGGCGCAGGATTTTTAATGCTGGTGATTTTATTTCTGCGCGGCAAATTTAAATTATCGGCGGCGCGTATGAATCGCAAGCCAAAACTTTGGCTTTACCTTTTCATTTACGGCTTGATAGGAATTGTAATGGTGCAGTTTACGTACTTTCAAGCAATATCAATCGGCGGCGCGGCGGCAACCACTGTTATACTTTCAGCAACGCCGGCAATGGTTGTAATTTGGGAGTCATTGTGGAATAAAAAACTTCCAAAAAAAATTGAAGTTGCGGCAGTAATTTTAGCGATTGTCGGAGTTTTTTTACTTGTAACGGGCGGCGATATTTCAAAAATTTTAATACCATTATCTTGCGTTTTTTGGAGTTTGGCGAGCGGCGCAAGTTTTGCCTTCAGTATGATTTTTGGAAAAGTTTTATTTGCAGAAAGAATTAATCCTGCGTTTATGACGAGCGTCGGAATGTTTACCGGCGGCTTAATAACTTTTACTTTGATAAATGATTATAGTTGGACGCCTTTTTTTACGCGGGAAACAATTTTTGACGTTGCGTGGATAATAATTTTTGGAACGGTAATAGCTTTTTTAATTTTCAACGCGGGCTTAAAACATTTGACGCCGGAAGAAACCGCGCTTACGGGTTTAACCGAGCCTGTCTCTTCAGTCATAATCAGTTATTTTGTATTCGGTACAACTTTTGGCTTGATTGAATCATTTGGAATAGTTTTAGTTTTGCTGGCGGTACTTTCGCCAATTCTAATAAAAAAAATCTAGAGGCTAAATTATGCAGGGAAAATTTTCGCGGCAAACAAATTCAGTGTTGGTATTGCTGATAATTTTTTTGGTAATGTTTGCACTGAATCATTTAATGCCGCTACACAGGGACGATTTTGATTATTCTATGATTTGGAAAACGGGCGAGCATTTAAATTCGCCGGCGGACGTTTTTGAATCGACGTACATACATTATTTTGAACACGGCGGCAGAGCATTTACGGTTTTTTGTTTGATTTTATTTTTATGGCTGGGAAAATTTATATTTGACGTGGCAAACGCTTTAATGTTCGTGGCGTTGATAATTTTGGTTTATTGGCACGCACGGCGGGATTTTAAATTTGACGAGCCAAAAATTTTAGCGGCGGCGGGGATATTGGCGTGGCTGTGCATTCCACATTTTGGCGAAGTTGCAATTTGGAAAAGCGGCTCCACGGTTTATCTTTGGTCGGCTGTACCGGTTGCGATATTTTTATTGCCGTACAATTTCACTTTAGCGGGTACAAGAAATTTTGGCGATTCAAATTTTTTTGCGGCGGCAATGTTAATTTTGGGAATAATTGCGGGTTGTTCGGTTGAAAATCTTGCAGTGACTGTAACTTTACTTTCAATCGCTATAAGTTTTTATGTGTCGAGAAAAAATTTTTTGCCGCTGTGGATGGTTGCGGGAAATTTGGGAAATATTTTTGGGCTGATAATTTTACTTGCCGCGCCCGGAAATTTTGTACGCTATGATGTTCAAAGTATAGACAAGGGAATTTTAATTCACATTGGCAACCAATTTGCCGGAAACGGCGAAATGTTAATTTATATCTTGCCGGTAATTTTAATTTTAATTTGCGCGTTCAGCAGGGCAAACAGATTTTCTGAAAAAAAATCTGACGCAAAACTTTTTGTCTTTGTAGGAATTTTAATTTTGTCGTATTTTTGCGATAATGCATTAGCGCGGGCGTTCAAATATTTTTTCACTGAAATAATTTTCCCGCCTTTTGACGTCTCAACAAAATTTCTTGAGCGTTTCGACAATTTTATAATGAAGTCTGAAGAAGTTGTAATTTACGCGCTGATTTTGTGGATAATTTTTAAGCGCGTCAAAAGTTCAATTTCTATAAACGGCAATTTAAGATTCAAAGATTTTCATTACAGCGTATTTTTATTTGGGGTTGCGATATTTAACAATTTGGTAATGATAGGCGCGCCGACTTTTCCTGCGCGCGCAACTTTTTCTTCAGTTGTGATGATTTTAATTGGCGCGTTGGCAATTTTGAGAAATTCAACAGTTCACGAAAAACTTTTTGAAGGACAGACCGGCAAAATTATAAAACGCGGCGCGGCTGTAATTTTAAGTTTTACAATAATTTCAGCGTTGTTTATAACTGCAAACCTTCGCACGGAAAATGATAAACGAATTGAAATTATTAAAAACGCCGCCGAAAGGAAAATTTATTTTGTAAAATTTCCGCCGCTGGAAATTAAAAACCGCGCCCTTCGCCACGTATTTTTTTCAGATTTTGACGGTGCTATTACAAGGGAAGGTCTTTGTGAATTTTACGGGATTGAAAATATTCGTGTTAAGGAACTTACAAATAATGAACGGCGGTATTTTGAAAATCTGCAAGCTGAAGAAATTAACACTAATCTTTCAGACTGGTACAAGTTAGAAATTTGGCGCAAAAATAAAAAATAGGAGGCGCACTGAATGAGCAAAGAAATTTTGAAAGATTTTAAACAAAAAATTTTATCGACGAAATTTAGCGAAGGAACAATTTCAGAAAAAGGCGGCAATATTGAAATTAAAACTTCCTACGCCGTCGGCAATATTAATTTTTACGAACTTGAAGTTACAATCGTTGAAATGAGCGTTACAAATTTGGCTGACGACGAAAATAAATTTTACCTTCATTTTGAACTGCGCGAGCTTGCTTACGCCGAAGAATTATTTTCCCAAATGTTGGAAACAATCGCCGAGCTTAAAAATCAGCAAAGTTTGAAAGTTTTGTTAAGTTGTACCGGCGGGCTTACCACAGGATTTTTCGCAGACAAACTCAACGAGGCGGCTAAACTTTTATCTTTGAATTATGAATTTGCCGCTGTACCCTTTCACAAAATTTACAACGTAGGCTTTGATTATTCTGTAATTTTGCTTGCGCCGCAAATTGCCTACCAACTTAAAAATGCACAGGATATTTTACATAACAAACTTGTATTAAAAATTCCGCCGAAAGTTTTTGCAAGTTACGATTCTGCAACAATGATAAAATTTATTCGTACCGAATTAGATAATTGGACAAAAACTGTTGAGGAACGCGCTATTGCAAAAGTTCGCGCAGGTTTAATAAAGAGCGACGCCAAAATTTTATCAATCGCCGTTATGCCTTTCGCAAGTCAAACACGTATTGCCTACAGGATTTACCAAAAGGGCGTGCCGCTTTTAAATGAAGTTGTCATCAAGGGCAAGCTTGATCCTTACCGTGATATTCGTGATATTATGGATACTGTTTCTCATCGCTGCGTACCTTTTGACGCGGTAGGAATTGCAATTTCGGGGATTGTTCACAACGGGCGGCTGAATCTGAATTATTTCGGCGCACTTGGACTTGACTTGCAAAAAATTTTTGAAAACGGCTACAAAGTCCCTGTTACCGTTACAAACAATGTTAATTCGGCAGTTTTGGGATATTACGCGCAGCAGGAAAAATTTAACAATATTTTATTTTTGTCCAGACCAAAAAATTTTATGGCAAGCGGCTTGGGGATTGTGATTAACGGCAGAATGATTCAAGGCGCGCACGGTATCACGGGCGAAATTAAATTTCTTACCAAAAGTCTTGTCGGCGGCAAAGTTTTTAACGAGGCAAATTTGGTTGACTGGAGCACGATTTACGATGAAATTTCTACAGAACTTCGCGCAGGAATTGCCGTAATTGATCCTGAATTGGTTTGCATTCGCAGTGAAATGACGCCAGACCTTAATAAATTGAAAGAAAAAATCCACGAATATTTGCCTTCAGAATATATGCCGGAATTTGTTTGCATGAAAGATGAAGAAATGGCGGAGTACGTTTTGTTGGGGCAAATGATTTTAAGCCTTGAGGCACTGGAGGAGCGCGGAAAATGATTTTAAACGAATTTAAACAAAAAATTTTATCTACGAAATTTGACGAAGGAACAATTTCAGAAAAAGGCGGCAACATTGAAATTAAAACTTCCTACGCCGTCGGAAACATTAATTTTTACGAACTTGAAGTTACAATCGTTGAAATGAGCGTAACAAATTTGGCGGACGACGAAAATAAATTTTACTTACATTTTGAACTGCGCGAACTTGATCACGCCGAAGAACTTTTTGAAGAAATGCTTGATACGATTATTGACTTGAAAAGCAAGCAGGGTACAAAAATTTTGCTAAGCTGTACCGGCGGGCTTACCACAGGATTTTTCGCAGATAAACTCAACGAGGCGGCAAATTTACTTTCGCTGAATTACGAATTTAACGCCGTGCCTTTCCACAAACTTTACAGCGTTGCCTTTGATTATTCAGTGATTTTGCTCGCGCCGCAAATTGCCTATCAAGCAAAAAAGGCGCAGGAAGTTTTGAACAATCAGCTTGTATTGAAAATCCCGCCGAAAGTTTTTGCAAGCTACGATTCAGCCGAAATGTTAAAATTCATTCGCTCCGAATTGGAAAGTTGGAAAAAAACCGCCGTCGAAAGATTTATTGCGAAAGTTCGTAAGGGAATTAAAAGCGACGCCAGAATTTTATCAATTACGATTATGCCCAGCAATGCTCAAAGTCGAATTGCCTACAGAATTTACGAAAAGGGCGTACCGATTCTTGATGAAACCGTTATAAAAAATAAACTTAACTACATTAACGATTTAAGCGATATTTTGGATACTGTTTCTTGTCGTTGTAAAAATTTTGACGCAATAGGAATTTCAACCGGCGGTACAATTCGCAACGGACACGTAGAATTGGAGCATTTTATTTCGCCGGATATTAATTTAAAAAAATTGTTGGAAGAAAAATACAAAGTGCCGGTTACAATTACCAACAATTTAAAATCTGCCGCGCTCGGCTACTACGTCCAACAGGATAAATACGAAAATATTATGTTTGTATCACGCCCTGTTGGTTACAGAGCAAGCGGCTTGGGAATGGTTTTAAACGGCAAAGTTTTTGACGGCGCGCACAATATGGCGGGCGAAATTCGCTACACCACTGAAAGTTTTGTCGGCAAGGAAGATTGGGATAAATACAATATGACTGACTTAGACAAAATTTTGGACGGCGTTGCATTTGAAATTCGCGCGGGAATTTCTGTAGTTGATCCCGATTTAATTTGCCTTCGCTGCCAAATGACGCCCGATATTGAAAAAGTTAAAGAAAAAATTGCAGAAATTATTCCAAAAAAATATTTGCCCGAGTTTGTGTACCTGCGCGACGAAGAAATGCAAGAGTACGTTTTACTCGGACAAATGATTTTGAGTCTTGAAAGTTTAGAAACTAAAAATTAGCCCGGGGGCCACGTCATTTTGCGCCCGCCGATTAAATGTACGTGCAAATGATTGACAGTTTGCCCGCCTTCTTCGCCGGTGTTAATTACAAGGCGAAAACCGCTTTTATCGACTCCGACTTCAGCGGCGATTTTCGGTACAACTTCGGTAAAAATGTGCGCGGCTAAATTTTTATCGTCAAGCTCGGTAATATTTGCGACGTGCTTTTTTGGAACAATCAAAATATGTTGCGGGGCTTGCGGATTTAAATCACGGAAGGCAACAACGCTTTCATCTTCGTAAACCAAATTTGAATTAATTTCTTTGTTGGCAATTTTACAAAAGATACATTCTGACATTGAAATTCCTCCTTTCAGTCGAAATTAAGGCAGTAGGCAGAAGGCAAAAGGCAAAAGTTATAACAAATCCCTACTGCCTCTTTACTGTTGCCTATTGCCTGGAAAAACGGTGAATTTTATGGATATTAAAAAGTTAAGCAAATTTCTTTCGCTGATACTTCGACACAAGCCGGAAACTATTAACATTAAACTTGACAATAACGGCTGGGCAAATGTTTCTGAAATTTTGCGCGGTATGAAAATCGATATGGCAACGCTTGAAAAAGTTGTAGCAGAAAATGACAAGCAACGCTTTTCTTTTAATGAAGATAAAACTAAAATCCGCGCCAATCAAGGACACTCTGTAAGCGTTGACGTTGAACTTACTGAAAAAATCCCGCCGGAAATTTTGTACCACGGTACGCTTGAAAAAAATTTAAAATCAATTTCTGCGCGCGGACTTTTGAAAATGAACCGCTTGCACGTTCATTTGAGCGGCGATATTGAGACTGCTAAAAAAGTTGCTGCCCGCCGCGTTGGTAACGCCGTAATTTTTAAAATTTCTGCGCGGCAAATGTACAATGACGGCTATAAATTTTTTCAATCTGCCAACGGTGTTTGGCTAACCGATTCTGTACCTTCAAAATATCTTTCCTTAGCTCTTAATCCTTAGCCCTTAGCCCTTAATCCTTATTTATGCTCGGCTATGTATTTGCGCATAAATTTAATTGTGCTGTCTTTAATGACGTTGTCTTTTTTGGTGTAGTTAATGATTCTGAAAAGTTTTTCGACGCGGTCGATAATACCGGTGTTGGCAGTTTTGAAAGTTTCGCCTTGAATGGTAAGTTCAACTTTGCCGCTGGAGAAAAGCAAGCTGCGCGACACGCCCAAAAGTTGGTTGCCTTGCATATCGTTAATAGAATAGCGAATATCCATATCGCCGGCTGAAGTTTCCCAAGTCAATTCACGGTTAATCGCTTGATACGTCAGCACGTCAATATATTCCCTTATAATTTCGTGGGTTCTGGTATTCATAAAATTTCCCCCTTAATCTAATATTTACCGCCTTAGGGCGGATTTTTTTTAAAGCCCAAATCTTTCAAAAATCATATCGACGTTGCGCAAAAACCATTCATAGTTAAAGCATTCGTCAATTTCTGCCTTAGTCAAATATTTTTTAATATCTTCGTCATTTTCAATATTTGTGCGGAAGTCTTCGCCTTCAAGCCAGCGTTTCATTGCGTTTCGCTGTACCCATTTATAAGCGTCTTCGCGCAGGACTCCCTTTGAAACAACGGCAAGCATAATTCTTTGACTGTAAATCAAGCCGCCCGTACGATTCAGATTGTGCAACATTGCGTCGGGATAAACCAAAAGTTTGTCGATAATCTTTGTAATTTTTTTTGTGCAGTAGTCAACATTAATTGTAGAATCCGGCAAAATGACGCGCTCAACGCTTGAATGAGAAATATCCCGCTCGTGCCAAAGTGTAATATCTTCCATTGCGGCAACTGCATTACCACGAACAAGCCGTGCCATTCCTGCAACGCGCTCGCAATTAATCGGGTTGCGTTTGTGCGGCATTGCTGAAGAGCCTTTTTGCCCGGGTTGAAAATATTCTTCAGCCTCTCTAATATCGGTACGTTGCAAATTTCTAATTTCGGTTGCAATTTTTTCAAGCGTGCTTGCAACAATCGCCAAAGTTGTAACAAATTCTGCGTGTCTGTCGCGTTGAATTACTTGAGTTGCAAGTTTTACCGGTTCAAGTTCCAATTTTTTACAAACAAGTTCTTCAATTTTGGGATTAATATTTGAGTAAGTGCCGACCGCGCCGCTTAATTTTCCAACTGAAACAATTTTTTTTGCGTGTTCGACGCGCTCAATATCACGTTCAATTTCCGCGCTCCAAAGTAAAAGTTTTAAGCCAAAAGTCATGGGCTCGGCGTGTATACCGTGCGTGCGCCCAATGCAAGGCGTATGTTTAAATTCAACTGCGCGACGGCGTAAAACTTCATTGAACTTTTTTAAATCGTCCAAAATAATTTCGGCGGCTTGTTTCATCATTAAGCAGTACGCCGTGTCTTTAACGTCTGAAGAAGTCAAGCCCTTGTGAATGTACTTTGAATCTTCGCCGACGTATTCAGCCACGCAAGTTAAAAAAGCAATAATGTCATGGTCGGTTACTGCCTCAATTTCTTTGATACGTTCGACGGTAAAATTTGCCTTAGCACGAATATTTTTAGCTGATTCAGCGGGAATTTCGCCGAGTTCAGCCATTGCATCGCAGGCGGCAAGCTCCACATTTAAAATTGTGCGCCATTCATTTTCAAGCGACCAAATTTTGCCCATTTCCGGCAAAGTGTAACGTTCAATCATTTTACCAACTCCTTAAAATTAATATTAAAAAATTTATTCACATATTTGCGCCCAACCGTCAAAACAACCTAAGCCGACTTCAGCTGTTTCAGGAATGATTTTTGATTCAAGATTCAAAATAGCAATATGATAACAAGCATAAAAGGCAGATTCTCCAACTTTTTTTACAGATTTTGGAATTTTAATTGATTTAAGAGACTTGCAGCCGCTAAAAGCGTAAGCTCCAATTTCTGTTACTGAATCCGGAATATTAACCATTTTCAAAGAAAGGCAGCAATTTTTCAAATATTCGCCGCGTTCATCATCAAAGGCTAATTCGCCTGCAAAAGCATATTCGCCAATTTTTGTAACAAATTCCGGAATATGAATCCACTCAAGCGATTTACAACCTGTAAAAGTACCACAAGCAATTTCTGTAATATATTTTGGCAATTTAATATATTTTAAGGAAGTGCAAAGGTAAAAAGCATAATCCCAAATTTCAGTTACTGAATCCGGAATACTGATAAATTCCAGCGAACTGCAACCTTCAAAAGCATTTTCATCAATTTCTGTTACTGAATCCGGAATGTAAACAGCTTTAATCGAAGTGCAATTCAGGAATGTATATGCGCCAATAATTTTTACCGGCAAATTTTCAATCGTTGCGGGAATTTCCACATATTCAGCTGAGCCATCATATCTAGCAAGCGTTATATTGTCTTGGTTTTTAATGTATTGAAAATCTTCATTCATAGAATCGCACTCCTTTCAAAAATTTATATTAGTTTAAATAACCCTTCCACGTGGAAGGGCTTTTTATATTAAGATATTTACTTCAATAATTTTTGTAATTTTTTAAATTATAAGCGAGATTGGAATTTTTGGCAAGAAATAAATTAGCCTGTAAAATAAAAAAAGCCGCCGGTTTTTTCCGACGGTTTTTCTTTTAAAAATTTTCGCGCAGATTATTTTTTTTGACGTTCACAAACTTGGTTACCAACAGTACAGCTGGTTTTGCAAGCAGATTGACAAGACGCTTGACATTCGCCACAGCCGCCGGTTTTCAGTGTAGATTGAAGAACTGGTTTATTAACTGTTTTAATGTGTTTCATAATTTACACCTCCAAAATAATTTTAGCATAGTCAACTTTAACTTACAACTTAGACTGGGGAAAAATCTCTAACCCCTAGTCCTTAGTCTTTAATCCTTAATCAGCCATAGTCAAAGCCATAATCGCCTTTTGAGTGTGCAAGCGATTTTCAGCCTCTTCAAAAATTACGTGCGCGTTATTTTCAAAAACTTCGTCAGTAATTTCTTCGCCGCGGTAAGCCGGCAAGCAGTGAAGTACAATAGCGTTTTTGCTTGCGTGTTTCAAAAGTTCGGCGTTGACTTGATACGGCGCAAAAATTTTCTTACGTTCGTCGTGTTCAGCCTCTTGTCCCATACTTGCCCATGTGTCGGTTGCAATAATGTCAGCATCTTTCACGGCATCAACGGGATTTTCTGTCCAAACTAATTCAGCCTTAGTTTCTTCGGCGTCAGTCAAAGCTTGTTCAAAAACCAATGCGTTAGGCTCGTACTTTTGCGGCGTTGCAACTGTTAAATTCATTCCGACTTTCGCCGCACCGTACAAATAGGAATTTGTCATATTATTTCCGTCGCCGACGTACGCCATTTTCAAACTTCTAAAATTTTTGCCTTTATGTTCACGAATTGTTAATAAATCAGTCAAAACTTGGCAAGGGTGGAGTAAATCGCTTAAGCCGTTGATAACGGGAACATCTGAATATTTGGCAAGTTCCAAAATTCTGTCGTGACCGTAAGTGCGAATCATAATACCGTCTAAATATCTTGACAAAACGCGGGCAGTATCTTTGATAGGCTCACCGCGCCCGAGTTGTAAATCTTTGTTTGATAAAAATAAACCCGTGCCGCCGAGTTGAAAAATTCCAACTTCAAATGAAACGCGTGTACGTGTTGAGGATTTTTCAAAAATCATTCCCAGCGTTTTACCTTTCAAAAATTGGTGCGGGATATTATTTTTTTGCATAACTTTCAAATTTGCCGCGCAGTCCAAAATTTCAAAAACTTCATCCGCGCTTAAATCGTGAATTGAAATTAAATCTTTTCCTTTTAACAAGTTATTCGCTCCTTTCATTTTTAAGGACTAGGGACTAAGGATTAAGGACTAGGGATTTTTTTCCTTAGCCCTTAGCCCTTAGCCCTTAATCCTTAATCCTTATAAAACAGGCTCAACGTCATTTTTGGCAAAGACGCCGATAATTTCTGTAAGTTTAGTTTTGCCGGGATTATAATCAATGGTAGTTTCGCCGTCGTGCGCGTGAATATGAACGTACATAACGCCGGGCAGTCCGAGCAGATTTTTTTCAACAATTTTTGCACTGTCTGCAGTGTAACCATTTGCTGTAAATTGCAAGCGCGTAACGCCCGCGCCTTCGCCGCAACCGCATTCTTTGCACATATTAAAGCCTCCAATATTTTATTTGCGGCTTATTTTAACGCTAACTTTAATTTTCGACAAGCCCCCGTTATGGTTGACTAAATTAAATCTACAAGTTAAAATTTTCAGAAAATAGCAGGAAGTGATTTTTATGAAAAAGTCTGTATTAAGCGCGTTGGTACTCGGCACGGTTACCGCCGGAAGTTTCAACTTTGTAAATGCAATGCCCGCCGATTATTACGAAAGGTTGCCGCGCACGGTAATTACAACCGATGGTGAAGTTGACGATATGAACTCGGTTATTCGTGCGTTGCTTTATTCAAACGAAATGGATATTGCGGGGATTGTCATTACAAGTTCAGTTTATCACTACGCGGGCGATCCTTCAAAAGGAATTGAGCCCTTTCGCTGGACAGGTACAAATTGGATTTACAAATTTCTTGACGACTACGAAAAAGTTCACCCCAATTTGTTAAAGCACGACCAATATTATCGCCCTGCGGATTATTTCAGAAGAGTAACGCACATTGGAAATATCAGCGCAGTTGGCGAAATGGACGAAATTACAGACGGCTCCGAATTTCTCAAAAAATTATTTCTTGACGACGATAAAAGAATTTTGTACGTTCAAACGTGGGGCGGCACAAATACCACTGCGCGAGCGTTAAAGTCAATAGAAGACGAATATAAAAATACGCCGCAATGGCAAAGTATCAGAAAAAAATTGCAGGATAAACTTTTCTTGTACATAATCCTTGATCAAGATGACAGTTACAACAATTACATTGCAAAAAATTGGAGCAACTTAACTGTTATTAACGACCGTTGCGATTTTTGGCATTTTGCCTACGCGTGGCAATTTCATGAAGACGAAGTTAATACAACTTTGCACGCAGATTGGAACAAAAAAAATTTGCTGAACAAGGGCGCGTTAATGGCTAATTACGCCTTAATGAATGACGGCAAATGGATTGAAGGCGAATTGCCGGAAGAACAACGCGGCGTAGGTTACATTGAAAAAAATCCCAATTACGTAACTTACGATTTTATTTCTGAAGGGGATTCTCCGTCGTTTTTATATTTGGCACAAAACGGCTTGCGCAGTTATGAAAATCCTTCTTACGGCGGCTGGGGCGGACGTTTCGGCGCGTTTAACGGCAACCGCGCAATTAATGACGCCTTAGATTATAACCCCGTTACAAAAAAATTTGATTCTGTTTATTCGCTGTCTCGTTGGTTTGACGATATGCAGAATGATTTTGCCGCGCGTGCTGATTGGTGCGTTGCCGATTCTTACAAAAAAGCTAACCACGCGCCCCATGTCAGCATTAAAGTTGGCTCAAAAGTCTACAGCTCTGTTGAAGGCGTCAACATTACCGCTCGCGCAGGACAAACAGTAACTTTAAATGCAGTTGCAAGAGACCCCGACGGCGATAAAATTTCTTACAAATGGTGGCGGTATTTTGAGGCTGATACTTACCAAGACGATAAACGCCAAAAACCCGCGCTTGATACAAAATTTATTGACGGTACAAATTTAGTTATCAGTTACAGCAGGGAACTTTTGCCGAATGAAAAACTTGACACTATAAAATTAACCGGCGCAAATACCAAAAAAGTTTCGTTTACAGTTCCGAATGATGC
>CALGGV010000307.1 GCA_937915725.1 uncultured Selenomonadales bacterium | reverse complement strand
TATTTTAATTGTGCGTGAACTTGTCGGCGGTATTTATTTTGGTCCGCGTTGCGAAAGTGAAATTGTAAACGGCGTCGAGCAAGCTTGGGACACAGAAATTTATAGCCGTCCTGAAATTGAAAGAATTGCAAGGCTTGCCTTTGAATCTGCGCGAAAACGTAGAAAAAAAGTTACTTCAGTAGATAAAGCAAATGTTTTGGCAAGCTCAAGACTTTGGCGGCGCGTAGTTAATGAAATAGCCCGCGAATATGACGACGTGGCTTTAAATCACCTTTACGTAGACAACGCCAGCATGCAACTTGTACTCAATCCCAAAAATATGGATGTCTTGCTCTGCAACAATATGTTCGGCGACATAATTTCAGACGAAGCCGCTTGTTTATCGTCCTCTATTGGTTTACTTCCCAGTGCGTCTATTGGTGAAGGAACCGGATTTTTTGAGCCAATACACGGTTCCAGTCCTGATATTGCAGGAAAAGGAATTGCAAATCCCATTGGAACAATTTTAAGCGCGGCTATGTTATTAAGATACAGTTTAAAAAATGACGACGCCGCTCAAGCTATCGAGTCGGCAGTTGATAAAACTTTGGCGGACGGCTACCGCACTGCTGATATTTATAAAGACGGATTAAATCGAGTGAACACCGTAGAAATGACGCAAGCCATTATTGACAGAATTTAAAAATAAAAAAATTTTTCCAATATTGCTAAAGACCCCGATTTGTGGTAAGATTTATCTGACACGAAAACCAACCACAGACGAGGTCTTTTAGCAATTATATTATAACCTCGTCTTAAAGTCAAACGAAAGGCGGGGATTTTTTGTGGCTGTAAGTATTTTTGATAAGTGCGTTTCAGACAAATCTATTTTGGAAAAATCAAATGTAGTGTACCTTTTGACAAACAAGCTTAATTTAATGCGTTATGTTGGTAAAACTACTAAAAAGTTGCGTTTGCGGCTTTATCAACACAGAAATTTAAATAATACTTATATTGATAGGAGTATTCAAAAATACGGCTGGGAAAATTTTTCTGTTGAAATTTTAGAAGAATGTGAAACGCCGGAACAACTTAATGAACGTGAAATTTTCTGGATTAAATTTTTAGATACGAAACGTCCAAACGGTTATAATTTGACAGACGGCGGCGATGGAAATCACGGCTATATTGTTTCTGAAAAAACAAGAAAATTACGTTCGGAAAATAGTCCTCTTAAACGTGCTGTACGTTGTATTGATACAAATCAGATTTTTTCTTCAATTACAGCCGCCGCTAAATCTTTGAATATTTCCGAAACATCTATTTGGAAAGTTTGTAACAGAATCTTTATCCGCGCTAATGGTCTTAAATTTGAATATCTGGATGATCCACTTACCGAAAAAGAAAAACTTAGAGAGGCAAAAAAAATAATAGGTAAAGCAGTTAGATGTATTGACACGAACGAGAATTTTGACAGCATATCTGAGGCAGCCAAATATTTTAATCTTTGTAAGTCACATGTGTCCGCCGTTTGCAACGGACGTTTATTATCAACCGGTCATTTACATTTTGAGTATGTCCAAAAACAAAAACCTGAAAATAAAACTTTTCCAGTAAAAAAAGCCGTACGTTGTGAAGAAAATGGAATTATTTATGGCAGCATTAAAGAGGCTTCGCGTCAAACCGGAATTAGCAACACAATTATTAGCAGGGCTTGTAGAAAAGAAAATGCTACTGGCGGCGGTTACCACTGGCAATTTGTTCAATAAAAAAGCCGCCCGCATTGGGACGACTTCCACCCCGTGAAATTGCGGGGATTTTTTATTTTAGACTTTGAATTTTTGGACTTCCTGCTGGAGTTCCGCCGCCATTTTGGCTAAGTTGGTACTTTCGCCGGCTTTTTCAGTATCGGTACTTGCATTTTTGCCGCTCCAAAATGTTCCAACTATTAAAATGAAGGCAATAATTACGCTGCCAATTACTGCCAATTTAATGTGCCTCCATTTTTATTTTAGCTTGAATAGCAAAATTGTACAATGAATTGAAAAATTGTCAAATTGCGGAAATTTTTTTTATGCTATAATACAAATTGAGGTGATTTAGAATGGACAATAAACCTGTTATCGTAATTGCTGTGGCGGTTATAATTGCAATTTTTATAATCGGCGGCTCTTACAATTCTTTGAACAGCGCAAAAATTAATGTGGATGCGCAGTACGGACAAGTTGAAAATCAAATTCAACGTCGCGCAGATTTAATTCCAAATTTAGTTTCAACAGTCAAAGGCTATATGCAATATGAAGAAAAAGTTTTAACTGAAGTAACAGAGGCGCGCACAAAAGTTTTGAACGCAGGGACGCCCGACGCCAAAAACGCGGCTGACGGCGAATTAACGGCGGCTCTCGGTCGATTAATCGCTATTTCTGAAAATTATCCCGCCTTGAAATCTGACGCACATTTTACTGAATTAATGCGGGAAATTTCCGGCTCCGAAAATAGAATTGCCGTTGCACGCAAGGATTATAATTCCGCAATTCGTGAATATAATTTGGAAGTTCAAAATTTTCCCGGCAATATCTTTGCAAAGATTTTCGGTTTCCAGCCAATGAATCAATTTGAGGCTGAAGAATCCGCGCACGAAGTACCGCAGGTGAACTTTGAATGAAAAAAAATTATCAACCAATTATAATCTTTGCAACTTTGGCGGCAATTCTTGTAGTTTCAATTCAAATTTTTACAAGTGCAACTGCCGCCGAAATTCCGCCTGCTCCAACTGAAAATATTTATGTTGCAGATTACGCCGCAATGTTGGACGATTCAACCAAAAATCAGATTCTGGAAATTGGAAAAAATCTTGACGAAAAATACAAGGCACAAATTGCAGTTGTTACGATTGAAAATTTGGGCGATTCAAGTATTGAAGATTACGCCAACAAACTTTTCAGAAAATGGGGAATTGGCGATAAAAATTTAAATAACGGCGTTTTGCTTTTAATTTCCAAAAACGACAGGAAATTTAGAATTGAAGTTGGTTACGGGCTTGAGGGCGCAATTACCGACGGCTACGCGGGCGAAATTTTGGACGGTATGAAAAATTATTTCCGTGACGAAAATTATTCTGCGGGCGTCTTGCAAGCTTACAGCACTTTAGCCAAAAAAGTTTATGAAGAATACGGCGGCGAAATTCCCGAAAATCTTAATGTTGAAAATTCTGAGGAAGAATGGACTTTTTCAGATATTATTGCTGTAGGAATTTTCTTGATAGTTTTTGCCGCAATTTTTTTACAAATTTTGTACGTGATTATGGTTGCCGTGCTTTATATTGGAAATGTGATACTTTACGCCGTAACAGGCGGACGGAGCGGCACTTTGAGTTTGAAAAAAGTTGCGTCGTATGTACATTTTGGCAAAAGTGATTTTTTCAGTATTTGGTGGTATGACAGCAACAGCAAGAGTAGCGGCGGCGATAATTCCGGCGGCGGAGGATTTGGCGGCGGCTCAAGTGGCGGCGGTGGAGCCAGTGACGGTTGGTAAAAATTTGGACACTTTCATTTTTGGAAGTGTTATTTTTTATTTTTAAAACAAAAAAACGCGGCTTTTACCGCGCTAAGATTTTTTTAGTCAATTTATTTTAAATTTGCTTTGAAGAAATTTTCGATTTTGTCAAAGGGAATTGCATTTTTATTATCGTACAAGTCAATGTGATTTGCGCTGGGAATTATCAGCAATTCTTTATTACCGGAAATTGTATCTAAGCCAGAGCGTTTAACGCCCGTCATATTTTCAAAGGCATCTTCAGAAAAATATCTGGAGTGTGCGTTTTCGCCGTGAATAATCAGTACAGGATTTTCAATTTCGTCAATATATGAAAGTTGCGGCATATTCATAAAAGAAAGAGCCGTTGTAGCGTTCCAGCCCGCGTTTGAATTAAGCGAGCGTTTGTGATAACCGCGTTCAGTTTTGTAATAGGCGTAATAATCTTTAATGAATTGGGGGAAATTAGAGGGATCTTCGACAACGCCGCCTGCGCGAGTGTATTTACCGGCTTTATAATCTGCCGTGCGCTGATTATTGGCGTTAATTCTGTTTTGCATACGTTCACGCTTTAAAGTTTCGGCGTCTTTGTCGTAGTCAAAATAGCCGTTTGCCATAACGCGGCTCATATCGTACATAGTAGTTGCAACGGTTGCTTTAATTCGAGTGTCAATCGCCGCCGCATTCAGAGCAATTCCGCCCCAGCCGCAAATTCCAATAATTCCAATTTTATTTTTATCGACGTTATCTAAATTTGAAAGAAAATCAACCGCCGCACTGAAATCTTCAGTGTTAATGTCAGGCGAGGCAACAAAACGCGGATAACCGCCACTTTCGCCGGTAAATGAAGGATCAAAGGCAATGGTTAAAAATCCGCGCTCTGCCATTTCTTGTGCGTACAAGCCGGAAATTTGCTCCTTAACCGCGCCGAATGCTCCACAAACTGCAATCGCAGGAAGTTTGCCCGTGTAATTTTTTGGCGTGTACATATCAGCCGCCAAAGTTATACCGTAGCGATTAACGAAAGTAATTTTTTGGTGGTTGACTTTATCGCTTTTCGGAAAAACTTTATCCCAATTTTTTTCGAGTTTTAATTTTTCAACTTGAATTGTGCTTGAAGATTCAGCCGTTGCATCTGCGGGAATTTTCGCCGCGTCAACTGTATTTGTCATTGTTCCAATCACTCCTAAACAAAATGCTGTTGTTAAAATTTTTTTCAGTGATTTTTTCATTTCAACCGCCCCTTAAGCTTGTTGCATTTATTTTACAGGATTTAAAATTTTTTCTCAAATATTTAAAATTGATTCTTGAAAATTACTTTTTGCAATGTTTATTTTAATTTTTTTATGTACTTTCTTTTTTCTACAGCAAAAAAAGAAAGTACCAAAGAAAAAGTGCCGCGCCCGCCTGCGTTTTTCGCGTCGAATTTTTCAGAAATTGAAGGGTTATAGCCGCGTTTGAGTGCGTTACAGCAATTTCAGCGTTACCGATAAAAACGGAGTGCGGCGGGCGTTTTTCAATTTTTTTCCAAAAAATTTGGCGCATCCTGCGCAAAAGTGCGGCGCGCGTCCGTGCGCGCCTTTTTTATTTTTCTAATAAAAAAATCCCGCCGATTTTTTGACGGGATAAAAATTTTTCAGCTTAAAAATTAAATGTTCAAAGATTTTACAAAGTCTGCAATGGCGGCTTTATCTGTGCGCCCTCTGAAAACGCGCCCTTCGATAAATTTTGCATTTGGACTGCTCGCCTTAAGTTTGCTGACAGTTTCGCCAAAACCGCTGCCGCCGGAAGTTGCAAATACTACAATAGTTTTGCCGGAAAAATCGTAACTTTCAAGAAAATTGTTGATAATGTGCGGAGCCACATACCACCAAATTGGAAATCCCAAATAAATAACGTCATAATCTGCAACGGGCGCGTTTTTGTCGGCAAGTTCAGGGCGGGAATTTGCGTCCGCCATTTCAACTGAACTGCGCGAATTTTGGTTGTTCCAATTTAAATCTTTGCCGGTGTAAGGTACGGCGGGTTTAATTTCATAAATATCTGCGCCTGCAACTTCAGCCAAAATATTTGCAAGTTTGCGCGTGGAGCCGCTAGCCGAGAAAAACGCCACTAAACTTTTTGCCATAATTTTTACCTCCAATTAATTAAAAGCGTCGGGAATCCATTTGCCGCTGATACCTTTTACGGCGTCTGCAGCTTTAATTTCGGCGTCGCCGTTGTCAATGTCAATCAGCTTGTATTTGTCATTGCCCATTTGCAATTCTTTCATGTAGGTAAGTTGACGCAAGCCGTGTCTGCTTTCCATACGTTCAACTAAATCATTTTTACTTTCTTCGGGCAAGGCGTAAACTAAATCTACACACGCTTGATCCACCGCCAAAATATCCAATGATGCCAAAATTCCAACGTCCGGCGTTACAACAGGTTGAGCCGCCGTGCCTTCGCAATCACAGGAAACGCTCATATTTCTCATAACATTTATATAGGCGATTTTATTTTTGAAATGTGAAATTGTAGCCTGCGTCGATTCTGTCATACGTTCCATAAATTCTTCTTTGGCAATATCCCATTTGTCAGGTTGATTGGGCGTTGTATGAATCCATTTTTTACCAATTTTACCATCTGCGCAACCAATACCAATATTTTTATCAGAGCCGCCGAATCCGCCTTGAACGTGTCCTTTAAAGTGCGTCAACGCCAAAAATGAATCGTAATTCAAAAGATTTTTACCGACTGACATTTCTTTAAACCACTTGCCGTTTGGTACGGGCAAAAGTGCAGTGCCGTCTTCGTCCAAAATATCAACCGTGCAAAAAGTCCAGCCGTTGGTTTTCAAATTTTCACGATGCCCTTCAGTTGTTTGGCGCGGGCTTGTGTAGTAAGTGTTTGTTTCGATAATTTTTGCGTCGGGAATTTTTTTATCAAGGAGTTCCTTAACCCACGGGCGCGGTAAAATATTTGGACCGTGCGGCTCGCCTGTATGAAGTTTGACTGCGATTTTTCCGCTCAAAACTTCCTTAACTTTGTCGAAAATTTTCATTAAACCTGCCGCCGATAAATCCCGCGTAAAATAAACAACGGATTCTGCGCCGGTGCGTTCGCTGTAAGGAATGTACTTATCGCCGCCCGTTCCTGCAACAATTTTTGACATAATTTTTACCTCCTATTTAAGTTGTGAAATAAAAAAGTTTGCAACTTTGTCAGTAGTTAATTTTTCAAAATTTCTTGATAACGCAAGCTGTAAGTATAAGGTACAACAATATCTGCAAGCCCGTGAATTATGACAGAAAAATTTTTTGACAGCTAACATTGAATTTTTTATTTAAGTTGTGAAATGAAAAAGTTGGCAACTTTGTCAGCGGTTAATTTTTCGTCTTGAGTAAAGCCGTGATCAAAGCCTTCCAAAAATTCAATTTGTGCGCTGCCTTTGTAAATTTCTTGATAACGCAAGCTGTAAGTATAGGGAACAACAATATCTGCAAGCCCGTGAATTATAAAAACAGGTCCTTCATATTGCGCGGCAGTTTCATAAATCGGTAAACTTTGCGCGGTTAAAATGTAATTGCGTCCGAGTCTTTTTGTGCCGCGATGATCTAAATCAACATATTCAGGAACATTTATTGAATCGTAATGCTCAGTAAAAATATTCCCGCGAATTGCATCGTCGCGCAGGACTGCCGCCGCCGCCATAAGCGCAATAGATTTTACATTTTCAACTCCGAGTTCACCGGCAACCATACTTGTAACAACGCCGCCTTGTGAATGACCGGCGATTGAAACGCTTGTAACGCCGCGCATGTCCCGCACATATTCATAAACGTGTTTTGCGTCTTCAATTTCGTTTAAAACCGTCATATCTTGAAAACGCCCTTCGCTTGCGCCGTGCCCGTTGAAATCAAAACGAATTGACGCAATACCCGCCGCCTCCAAATTGTCAGCCAAATATTTTAAAAGCGGCTGTTCTTTTTGCGCTGTAAAGCCGTGACAAATTATAACCATTGGAAAACTTGATAAACCGTCGGGCGTTTGAATGACTGCCGCCAATTTGCCGTGATCCCCGTCAATCGTGACGTTTCGACTTTGCGCAGATACATTCGCCGGTAAAATTACCAGCACTGCAAGAATTAAAGCGAATAACAGTTTGAACATTGGAAACCCTCCCGTTTTTTAATCTACAAGAATATTAACATTTCCAACAGTATCAAGCAAGCTGAAAATTTTTTGTAACAAATTCAAACAACGCCAAAATGGGCGAAAATATCCACGACAAGCCGCCGTCAAAGTTCTTTGAATGGTTTTATATTACCGCGTAAATTTTACCGCAATATTTCCATTTTAAACGGCGTCAGACAAATTGAAAATTTTTTGTAACTAATTCAAACAACGCCAAAATGGGCGAAAATATCCACGACAACCCGCCTTCAAACTTCTTTGAATGTTTTATATTACCGCGTAAATTTTACCGCAATATTTCCATTTCCTACAGCGTCAGACAAGTTTGCAGGATTTAAAATTTTGCCAAGCCGTGTATAGCTGTAACCACTGGAAAAATTTTTGTAGAAAAGTACAACGGTATTTGAACTCCACAACATTAAATCGCCCGCGTGAATATTTCCTACACGGCTGTCATTTGAAGGCAGATTTTTTCCGAGTCGGTAATATTTTTCGTTGCCGTTCAATTCTTGCATTGTAATTTCAAGCGGCAATTTTTCATAGAACGCGCGCGCAGATTGATTATCTTCCAAAACTGCGTCAAAAGTTTTTCCGCCGACAGAAATTTTAATTTGCATAGCTTGTCCCTCCTGCATACAGCCTAAAAAAATTATTGAAAAAATTATCACCGCGCTTAAAATTTTTTTCAACATAAAAATTACCTCCGCGTTACCTTAAAAAATTTTAATTCACAAAAATTTTTCCGTATAATCTTTTTTTACAGTTTTTATTAAAATTTTAAAATCTAAAATTTTTTCTGTAAAATATTTTGTGGCGATTTTTAGCTATTCCAAATTTTGATTATGTGGTAAAATTTTTTTGGAGGCGATTTTTTATGGAATTGCGCGTATTGAAATATTTTTTGGAAATAGCAAAAAACGGCAATATGACGCGGGCGGCAGAAATTTTGCACGTGGTATAGCCTACACTTTCAAAACAAATTCAAGATTTAGAAGAAGAACTCGGCAGGAAATTATTTACGCGCAGTCGCAAGGGTTTAACTTTGACTGAAGAAGGAATGATTTTTAAACAACGCGCCGCCGAAATTGTAGCCCTTGCAGATAAAACCGCCGAAGAATTTAAATCTTTCGATGAAATAATTGGCGGTGATATTTACATTGGCTGCGCGGAGGCGGACGGCTTTAAATATTTTGTACGAATTTTGAAGGAATTGCAAAAAAAATATCCGCGTGTACGTTGCCACCTTTTCAGCAGTGACAGCGATTCAACGACGGATAAACTTGACAGGGGAATTTTGGATTTTGCGATAATTGCACACGGCAATATTGACTTAAAAAAATATAACTATGCAACTTTACCGACCAAAAATATTTGGGGCTTGTTAATGAAAAAAGATTCTCCACTTGCACAAAAAAATAAAATCCTGCGCGAGGATTTATTAAATATACCGCTGATATGTTCAAGGCAAGGAATGAATGAGGAACTGCTGGATTTTTTTGGCGAAATGAAAAACGATTTAAATATTGTTGCAACGTACGATATGATGTTCAACGCGGCGATAATGGTTAGGGAAAATTTCGGCTACGCGCTCGGCTACGACAAAATTATTTCAAGCGATGAAATTTGTTTTCGCCCGCTGGAGCCGTTGCAAGTTTCGCCAATGCACATAATCTGGAAAAAGTACGCCGCCTTCACTCCAATTTCAAAAATTTTAATGGAAGAAATTTTAGGCATTAGGCAAAAGTAAAAAGGCAGTAGTTTTTTTCCCTCTTGCCTCTTGCCTAATGCCTCTTGCCTTCTGCCTAATGCCTTCTGCCTGTTATTTTTTTGTCAGTGAAAAATTATCCCAAATATCGCCGTTAACATTTTGACAGGTTAAATTTATGGACTCTGCGCGAATATCCAAACAAATAAAACTTTCCGGCTCGTAAGTGTAATTTTGGTCGCCGGCGCGTCCGCACAAAATGTAAGTTGTACCGTGCGGCGATTTTTTTTGTTCAAAAATTTTTCCGGCGTTCCTGTAAGTGTGCAAATGCCCGGTAAAAACTAAATCTATTTGCAATTCGTCAAAGAGCGGCAAGAAATAATTTTTCGCCTCGTCAACAAAATCATTCTGCGCACGATTGAAAATTGGCTTGTGCATTAATATAATTTTCCACGGGCGATTAACTTTAGCCGCGTCATTTTTCAGCCAATATTTTTGCGCGTCTTGCATTCCCGCGTTAAATTTTTCTATCTCAAAAAATTGCGTGTTCAAAATAAAAAAGTGCGCCGCGCCATAATCAAACGAATAAAAATACCCGCCAAAATTTTTAATCCCGTTGGGCGGTAATTTAAAGTTGTGCAAATAGCCCGTCGGTAAACAGTCCAGCCAATATGAATCGTAACATTCGTGATTTCCAATTACCGGCACAAAAATTTTTTCCTGCAACAAAATATTCGCCGCGTTGTACCATTTGCGCCACTGCTTGAAATCTTGCCCGTTGTCAACCAAATCGCCGTTTACTACAAAAATTTCTGTGTCGGGAAAATTTTGCGCGGCAACAGTCGCCGTCCTTTGCCAAATTCGGTAGTCTATGCATTGTGAATCGCTGAACAACAACATTTGAAAATTTCCATCGCCCGCCGTGCGTAAATTTTGCCAATTCGTCGCGCAGGCGTCGTAAATAATTCTAAATTGGTACAAACTTTCCGGCTTAAGATTTTCCAACTTGCAACTGTAAATAAAATTTCCTTCAAAAAAATCTGTAACAATGTTACCAAAATTCGCCGCGTCTTCGCCGATTAATTTATATTCAAGTTTGACATTGGAAATTTCGGCGTCGGAATTCCACATTATAACCCGTGAAGTTTTTGAATCTGCAGTTACAATTTGGCGTAAAAATTTAACCGCAAGTAACGGCTTGTACCCGTCCTGCGGCTGATGCATTTCAGAAACTTTTTCAATTCCAAATTTTGATAAAATATTTTCTAAAATTTTCATATCCCTAGCCCCTAGTCTTTAGTCTTTATCCTCTAGAAATATGTTTTCTTTCGTACCACAGCGCGCCGACAATTAAAATTATCGCCAAAATTATCACAACAATTATTCGCGTCGGATCTTCTTGCTGTACAATCGTATCATGACCAATTATCGCCTCAATTCCGGTTGAGGGAAATTTTCCTATAAACGCCGATAAAGCATAGTCGCGCAGGCTTAATGAACTTAACGCGCCCACCGCGTTTAAAACTCCACTTGGAATGTAAGGAACCATTCGCGCTATCAGCATTACTAAAAATCCTTTTTTGGAGCTGTACTTGTCAACCGAGCTTAAGAATTTGCTTTTCTTGATTAATTTTTTTGCGCTGTCTCTGAAAAAAAATCTTAGCAACAAAAAGCTGATTGTAACACCGACAGTTTCAGCCGCCACTGAAATTACTATTCCCCAAAAAATTCCAAATATCAGCGTGTTTGCAGTTGAAAAAATTATTGCCGGCGGAAATCCCAGCGCGTTTACAAAAAGCGTTAGTAAAAAACTGAAGACAACAGCCAATTCGCCGTAACTTTTGATATATTCTGCCGTGTCTTTAATATCGCCGTTTTTCAGTAATTCAAAAATTTCCGGCAAAAATTCCGGTGCGATTAAATGTATCACGACGAATAGCAAGACGATTAAAAGCGCGGCTACAATTTTGACTGTTTTCAATTAAAATCCTCCAAAAATTTTATTTCACGGCAATTATATAGCTGTTGTCAAGAAGGCGGCAAATTTCCTCAAATGTTACAGAATTATCAAGGCGAATTGTCAGCCACGATTTTTTATTCATGTGCCACGCGGGAAAAAATTTTTTATTATCAACGAATTTTAAAGCGTCGCCGCGCAGGTTTACCACGTCAACAATTTTTTCTGAATCAAGTTTTAATTTTTTTTCCGGAATTACCATTAAGACGCCGTACCATTTTTTAGAATCTTTGCGCCGCCAAATTGCAGTGGCAGGATAATTTTCCCATAAAAATTCCAATTCGTCGCCGTAAGTTTGGCGCACGTACTGAATTAATTTCTGCGTCAATTCGCCGCCAAAAATATTACTTTCGCAACAATTTTCAACAAAATCTGCCAAAAAATTTTCATATTCAAGACGAACTTTGCCTACGTATTCGCCGACAGAATTTTCTACCAAATGCAAAATATATTCTTCGCCGGAAAAATTATCCTCAACCTTAGTAAAAATTTTGCCGTCCTGCGCGACCGTAATTTTTAATTTCAACTGATTATCGCAAATATTTTTTTCGTAAAAGCCGTCAACGAATCCGAAATTTTTAAGTTTTTCAAAGTTGACGGCTTTATTTTTTAATTTAAATTCAGGCATTTTACCAATTCTCAAAACGTCGATTTTTATTAAGCGCGGCGATTTTTTTCATATCGTCTGCTGAAAGTTCAAAATCAAAGACGTTAAAATTTTCCGTAATGTGCGCGGGATTTTTGGAGCCTGGAATTACAATATAACCGGCTTGCAAATTCCAGCGAATGACAATTTGCGCGGGAGTTTTTTTATAAAATTTTGCAAGTTCAATGATTGTAGAATTGCCGAGAATTTTTTGAGTATTGCCGCGCCCGCCGAAAGGATACCAACTTTCAACCGCCGTACCATATTTTTTCAAGTAACTTTGAAGTTTTGAATTTTGATAGAGCGGGTGATTTTCATTTTGAACGACAGCAGGGACAATTTCGGCGATTTTATTAATCCTTTCAAAATCTGCGGGCGTGTAGTAATTTGAAATACCAATGGAGCGAATTTTTCCGGCTTTAACGCCGCGTTCAAGTGCTTTGTACACTTTTTCGTCATTGTAACCGGGCTGATGAATCAACATTAAATCGACGTAGCCAATATTTAGCGCGTCCAAAGAATTTTCAATAGCGGCATCCGGCTGATTGTAGTTGCCGGGCATAATTTTACTTGTAACAAAAATTTCTTCCCGTGTCAAAATATTTTCGTTTATAGCGGCTCTTACGCCCGCGCCAACGCCTTTTTCGTTGCCGTAATATCTGGCAGTATCAATCAATCTGAAACCGGTTTTAAGGGCGTGTAAAACGCAATTTTCCGCTTGTTCATCATTAAGCGTCCACGTACCAAAACCTAAACGCGGCATTTTGTAGCCGCTGTTCAATTTAAAATCTTCCATAGCAAAATTTTTCTCCCCTGCAAATTTGGAACTTTCGCCACAGCCTGTAAAAATTGAAAAAGTTCCTGCACCTAACAACATTAAAAATTTCCTGCGATTAATCATAAAATATCCTTAGCCTTTATTCCTTATTCCTTAGTCCTTAATCCCTAATCCTTAAAAACTACCACCTGCGCCGCCACCGCCGCCGGAATGACCACCGCCGCCGCCGGAATGCCCCATTGATTGTCCACCGCTCGGCTTGGGTCTGCGCTCTACATTTGTAAACAAGTAAATATCTTTGTTTTTGATAAATTTGACAGTTTCACGTTTAAGATAATCAGTTGCCTTAACTTCGTGATGAACATTTGACATTGTACCCATAAGCCACGAACGCACCATAACGCCAAAAAAAATTCCCATTATAACAGCTACCATTGCCGCCATTGGATTAAAGCCGCCTTCAGAATCATAAGCTGCGCCGTTTTGCTCGTAGTATGTCAAAGATTTATCGACCGCGTCAATATAATTGCTGCACGCGCCGAAATAATCGCCGTCCTTCAAACTCGGCAGTAAATAATTTCCAATATCACTTTCGCTAACTAAATGGTTCATTGTTGAATCAGTTGCAACATACCATTGGCGGCTGTCCATTACAACCAAAAAAATTATCCCGCCGTTTGGCGCGCCGCCGTAATGTTGCCTAAGTAATTCTTGTGCGGCGTTTGCAATATTGGCGTTGCCTATTGATTTCAAAAATTCGACTCCAATTTTTACGCCGTGCTTTAGCTCAATGGGCTTAATTTTGTTTGTAAGGGATTGAATTTCACTTTTTGAAAGAGTGCGTGAATTGTCGAAAACCGCCGCGTCTATCATTCTTTCTTCAAGATTTAAAGCCTTTGTATCAAAATGTTCAGCCGGCATTGAGGCAAAAGTTATGCTAAAACTCATTGCCGCAAAAATTAAAATCGTCGCGCAGATTTTTTTTATCATAACTTCACCGCCCTACATAAACATACTCGCCAAAATGTAAAAAACCGGCATTGAAACAAGCGCGGCAATAGCGGGAATTGTCAAAAACCGCCGCATTCAACATTCTTTCTTCAAGATTTAAAGCCTTTGTATCAAAATGTTCAGCCGGCATTGAG
>CALGGV010000306.1 GCA_937915725.1 uncultured Selenomonadales bacterium | reverse complement strand
TCGCGTCCTTTTTGGCGGGCAATTTCAAGCGCAACTTCAGCATAACGCATTAAAGTTGTAACGTCTTTTGCGTCATTGGGATAAAAAGCCGCGCCTGCTGACGCCGTACAATAAATTGTATCTTCGACGTTGCGAATTTCACGCATGCAAAGTTGAACACTTGCAAAAATAATTTCAACTTCTTCCGGCATAGCGTCAGGCATAAAAAGTCCAAAAGTATAACCGTCAAGTTTGTACAGGCGAATATCCGGCGGCAAAACATTTGTGATATTTTGGGCAATTTGACGAAGTGCCGAATCGCCGAATTTGTGTCCGTAAGTTTCGGTAATGACGTTAAAATTATCAAGCGCAATGATAATAACTACGCCGCGTGCGCCGGGATTATCTAAATCTTTTTGTAAATCAGAATAAAAAACACTGCGCCTTAAAAGCCCGGTTACATAATCTGCGCGCGCAATTTCATCAAGTCTTTTAATGACGCCGCACAAAACTTCGGGGCGATCGTCAAAATCATCGCCGCCAACAGTCATACTAAGACTAACCCAGCCGTATTCGCCGTTACTGTGCAAGAGACGAAATTCACATTTGACAGTTTTTCCCTTATCTTCTGTCCAAATATCCTTCATCGCCTCTTCAAAAATTTCGCGGTCGTCATGATAGATGAACGGCATTATTAAATTGTCGAAGTCGTCAACTACATTCGAGGGAAAATCGAAGTCCTTCATGAAATTATCTGAAAGTAAAATCATTTTGGAATCTAAATCGACGACAAAAAGATATTCCTCCGCTGAACTTTGCAACGCGCTGAAATACGCCGCTATTTGGTTTAGTGGAGAGTTTTCTCCGATATATGGAGCTTTGCTTTTACTCATGTATATCTTCCTTTTCAGTCTCCCACGTTTTCTTTAACTTTGCAATTCGACACTTCAGCCAAACATTCCTGCTTTTTTAAGGATTAAGGATTAAGGATTAAAGGTTAAGAATTTTTTTTATTTCCTTAGTCCTTATTTCCTAGCCCTTAGCCCTTAAATAACAAGTTTGCTGAAGTCGGCAATTTCGGCAAGAAGATTATCAATCGATTTTAAAAGTGCAAGGCGATTATTTCTAATTTCCAAATTTTCGTCCATTACCATAACCGAATCAAAAAATGAATCAATAGGCGCGGAAATTTTTTTGAGTGCGTCAAGTACGCCGTTAAAATCTTTTTTATTAATAAGTTCACCGGCTACAACTTTTACCGCGTTGAATGCTTGATACAATTTTTGCTCCGCCTCAAGTTTTATCAAATTTTCATTGACATTTGCAGAATCAGCTTTTTTTGCAAGATTAAAAACGCGCACAAAAGATTGAATATTTTTAACGGCGTCCGGCGTCTGCAAAAAGTTTTCAAGTGCCGCCGCCTTCAAAGTTACATTGTAAATATCGTCAACATTTTCTATAACCGCGTCAATGACATCATAGCGCGCCGAATTTGACAAAACATTTTTAACGCGCAGTTTCATAAATTCTGCAACGTCATTTTGAATTTTTTCACGTCCGACGCTGTCAGTAACTTTCAGTAAATCCATTGCAAGTTCAACAATTTTGCTGATTGAAATTGTCCAGTGCGCCTCGTTCAGCAAATTTACAATTCCCAACGCTTGACGCCTTAAAGCAAAGGGGTCTTGAGAACCGGTAGGAATTAGCCCGCGACTGAAAGTTGATACAAGGTTATCGATTTTATCTGCAAGGCTTAAAATTTTTCCGGCGGTGGTTTTAGGCTGTGAATCGCCCGCAAAACGCGGCATATAATGTTCATCAATCGCCGCTGCAACTTCGATATTTTCGCCGTCAAGTTTGGCGTATTCCCTGCCCATAACTCCCTGCAATTCGGTAAATTCGGTAACCATTCCCGTTACTAAATCTGCCTTTGAAAGTTCAGCCGCGCGCAAAACATTTTGTTTATCAGTTTCAGAAATTTTATCGCCGAGCAATTCGCAAATTTTGTCTGAAAGTTTTACAAGGCGTTCAGTTTTTTCATAAACAGAGCCGAGCCCTTCTTGAAATACGACGGTTTTAAGTTTTTCTCTGTGCTGTGCAAGGGTTTTCTTTCTGTCTTCGTTGAAAAAGAATTGCGCGTCCTCAAGGCGAGCCTTCAAAACTCTTTCGTTGCCGTGTTGTACAATGTCAAGATAATCTTTGCCGCCATTTCTTACAGTGATAAAAATTGGCATTAATTTTCCTTCGGCAGTTTTTACGGGAAAATATCTTTGATGATCCCTCATTGGCGTTATAACTGCCTCCGGCGGCAAGTTCAAATATTTTGTTTCAAAGTTTCCGCTTAAAGCTGTAGGATATTCGACAAGATATAAAACTTCTTCCAAAAGTTCGTCGGAAATTTCAGCCTTGCCGCCGCGTTCGGTTGCAACTTGTTCAATTTGTTCAACAATCATTGCGCGGCGTTGATTCTGGTCGGCAATTACAAAATGTTCTTCGCAGTCATAAAGATAATCATCGGCAGAATTAATTTCAAAATCGCCGTTGCTTAAAGTTCTGTGTCCGCGTGAAGTTTTGCCGCTTTTAACATTGGCAACTTCAAAGGGAATAATTTCCTTGCCGAAAAGTGCAACAATCCAGCGCAACGGGCGAATAAATTTAAAATCCAAATTGCCCCAGTGCATATTGTTTGGAAAACTTAAATCACAAATAATTTTCGGTAAAAGCGTTTGTAAAATTTCAGCGGCGGCTTTTCCTTTTTCGTGAATAACCGCGTAAATGTAGCCGTCTTTCGTAATTAAATTTTCCGGATTAACTTTTTGCCCGCGTGCAAATCCCAACGCCGCCTTTGTATAATTTCCTGCCGCGTCAAGTGCAATTTTTGTGGAAGGTCCGCGTTTTTCTTCCTCAACGTCGGCTTGATTTTCTGCTAAATCTTTTACAAACAATGCAAGCCTGCGCGGCGTTCCAAAAGTATAAACTTCACTAAATTCTATTCTGGATTCATTTAAATTTTTTTCGGCTAAATCTTTCAACTGATTTAAAATTGGCGGCATAACGTGCGCGGGAATTTCTTCAGTTCCAATTTCCAACAATAAATTTTTTGACATTACGCGCTCACCTCCGCAGATTTTTTCAGTAAAGGATAACCGAATTTTTCACGTTGCTTTAAATATTCTTCAGCGCACATTCTTGCAAGTTTACGAACGCGCCCGATAAAAGCCGTGCGCTCGCTTACAGAAATTGCGCCGCGTGCGTCCAACAAATTAAATGTATGTGAACATTTCAAAACATAATCGTAGGCAGGGTGTACAAATCCCAATTTTATAACGCGCACTGCCTCCGCCTCGTACTTCTCAAATAAATCAAACAAAAGTTTTTCGTCAGAAATATCAAAGGCGTAACTTGATTGTTCAAATTCGTTTTGGTGGAAAACGTCGCCGTAAGTAATACCGTTGCCCCATTCCACGTCATAAACATTTTCGACGCCTTGAATATACATTGCCAAACGTTCAAGCCCGTAAGTTATTTCAACTGCGGTCGGTTTAATATCTTGACTGCCTACTTGCTGAAAATATGTAAACTGCGTAATTTCCATACCGTCCAGCCAAACTTCCCAGCCCAAGCCCCACGCGCCTAAAGTTGGAGACTCCCAGTTATCCTCAACAAAGCGTATATCGTGTTTTTCTTTTTCTAAGCCAATAGCCGCCAAACTTTCCAGATACAATTCTTGAATATTATCCGGCGAAGGTTTCATAATCAGCTGAATTTGATGATGTTGGTATAAACGGTTGGGATTATCGCCGTAACGCCCATCTGCAGGGCGGCGCGAAGGTTCAATATAAACAACATTCCACGGCTCGGGACCCAAAACGCGCAGAAATGTAAAAGGATTCATTGTACCCGCGCCTTTTTCCACGTCGTAAGGCTCGGCTATTATGCAACCTTTATCAGCCCAAAATTTTTGTAATTTAAATATCAACTCCTGATAATTCATTTACTTAAACCGACCTCCCTTTATCTTAATAAAAAAATTCCTGTAAATTATATGGAATTGCCGCGCCCTTGTCAAACTGCGCGCTGTATTGATTGTTTAAAAGACTTTTTATATTATAACAAAAAAGGAGTGATTGAAGATATGACAATTTTAAAAAGAGTTTTTATCGGCAGGGAAGATTTAATTCAAAATTTCAAAACTCAATGTGAAAATCTGCGCGAGGGCGAAAGTAAAATTTTTTATTATACGGGCGTACCCGGAATTGGCAAAACTGCTTTTTTGAAAAATTTGTTGGAGCCTGCAAACAGGATTAGCGGCGTTGAATATGTTTACCACGATTTTGACAGTATTGTAATTGTTAAAAATGTACTGAAAAAATTGGCGCGGCGGCTTAGTCAAGCGGGCTTTGAATTTCCGCTTTTTGAAATGGGCTGTTATCTTTATGAAAAAAATACCGGCGAAAATACTTTTCCGCCAAAACAAAAATCTTTTCTCAGCGATTATCCCGGCGTTTCAAATATTGTTGGTTTAACTTCGGCGGCTTTTACTGTTGCAGGGACGGCGGGCGCAATTCCAATAGCATTTGCGGCGGCAGATTTCGTTCAAAAAAATCAGTCAGATATAATTGCGTGGCTTGATAAAATTTACGGCTGGTGCGTCAAAAATTTTGAACTCAATGACGAAAAGGCAGCTTACCGGCAATATCTGCGCGACACTATAACTTTGCTTAAATCTAACGCCGAAAATATTCAAGATGAAAACGAATTGGAAGATAAATTGATTGAACTTTTTGCACAGGATTTAAATTATTCGACGCTGAAAAATAATCGTCGCGCAGTGATAATTTTGGACAGTTATGAAATTTTAATTCTCAAAGGGCGCAAAACTAAAGAACACCCCGAGCCGGATTGGTGGCTGAAAGATGAAGGCGTTGGACTTCTGCAAGAAATTCAAAATGTAATTTGGGTTTTAGGCGGGCGTGACAAATTAAATTTCTCTGAAGATTTAAATTCAAAAATTATTCGGCAGGAATTAAAGCCTTTCGATGATACAGTTTCGCTAAAATTTTTGCAAAATCGCGGTCTTCCAACTAAACAAAAAATTCTTTGCTATCAGATAACGAAATTGACGCGCGGTTATCCATTGTACCTTGAACTTTGCGCCGAACAATACCGCCTTCTTAAAAAGAAAGATAAATATCACGAGCCGAAAATTTCAGATTTTGCGCCGAAAAATGAAAGTTTTCAAAATCGCGTGGGAAAAATCGTAGTCAATCTGATTGAATGTATGGACGATACGGGAATTAGGGAAATGATAAAATATCTTTGTGCGTTAAAAATTTGGACGGACGAAATTGCATTTAGCATAATCCCCGCCTTCAATGAAACGGCGTACAATATGATTAAAAATTTTTCGTTCGTGCGGCTGATTGACAAGGACGATAATTCGGCTGAAGATAATTTCAAATTTGATGAAACTGTTCAGGAAATTTTGATTTTAAAGTACAAGCAGGAAAATAAATTTGTAATTCGCCATACTGTCAATCAAGCCAATAATTATTTTAAAAAATTTGAATCGGCAAATTTTAGTTTATGGGCAGATATAATTGTGAGACTTACTGACAGCGCGGCAGAATTGCAGCGGCAGTACGAAAATAATTTTTCAAGTGCAAGCGGCGTACAAAATTTTCTTGCGGAAGAAATTGCAACTTCATTTTTCGGCAAGGTTAAAAAAATTTGTGCGCCGTCAGATTTACCCTACGCTTATTTTGAATTGGTACTTGCAAAAATTAAAAACAATCAAGAACGCCACAAAGAGGCGTTGGAATTGGCAGAATCTGCGCACAAAAAATTTCTTCAGCTTAATGCGCAGGATTTTATAATTGAGGCAATGCTTGTAATTGCTTTTACTTTGCGCAAACTCGGCGACGAACAAAAATCTTTAGAAATGTATGAATCAGCAGTCACGGCAAGCGAAAAATTTTTTTACAACGATGAATCAAAATTGATTGAGCCGCTGAAAAAATTAGCGGGTATAGTTCCTTCAAAAACGCGCAAAATTGAACTGCGCGAAAGAATTTTGGGAATTTGCAAGCGCGTTTACGGCGTGGAGTCTGAAGAAAGTTTAGACGCTATGGAAAGTTTAGCTTTTTGGAATGAAAGTTTGAACAGCGATAGAAAAATTAATTTGCTTGAAAAAATTATTGAAATTCGCCAAAGAAAAAAAGACTATCAAAAACTTTTGAGTGCAATGAATTTTTTAAATATGGAAATTGGAAAACTTGAAAACCCTGAGCGCAAAAAAATTCTGTATCAAAATTTATTGAAATTGTACAGGGATATTTGCGGCGATGACAGCTTGGAACTTGCAGCACCAACTTTTAATTTGGCAATCACTCTTGAAAAATTGGGAATGGCTGAAGACGCCCTTTCAACTTGTAAAAAAATTATTCCACTGTATGAAAATAACCTTCAAAAGAAAATTTCCATATTCGGCAAAAATTCTCGTGAAACATTGGACGCCGTCGAAAATTTATTGTACTGCCTCAACAAAATAAACGAATACGGCGAAAATTTTAACCATCCGGAATTAAATTGCAATGAAAAAATTTCTTATTGGGAAAATCAAAAGTTAGAAATTATGCAGGGAATTTTGGAAAATACCCCGGCTGAATCGATTGACGAACGCCTTAAACTCATGGAAGAAATTTTTGACGCTACGGACGACGAAGATAAAAAACTTGAAATTCAAACGCAAAGGCTACAACTCATTGAAGAAAAAATTAACCTGTTTAAGAAAAATTCTGTTGACGCCCTGCGCTTGATTGAAATGCTGGAAAATCTTGCAAGTTATTACTACGATACAGATAATTATTCAAAGTTGTTTGAAGTGCGCCGTGAAATGTTTGAAATTATTACCAAAAAGCTTGACGAAAATTTTGAATTGGAACTCGCGCAGAAATTTTCAGATATGGCAGACGCAACTTTCATTGAGTTTAATTTTTTTGGAAGAGAAATTTTTGATTCAACTCAAAGGGCAGAATTTTTGCGTAAACAATCAGCCGTGCTTGAAAAAATGCTTGAAGAAAAATTTGATATGGGTACTGTTGAAAAATTAATAAAGTCTAAACAAAATTTAGCGCAAGTTTTGGCTAAACAAGAAAATTCAGAGGCGTTGAAACTTAATCAAGAGGCACTGGATTTAAGCATAAAATTTTTCGGCGCAGTTGCAGATGTAACCCTTCACGCTATGGAAAATTCAATTTATGTTTTGAGAAATACCGGCAATGTTGATAAAATTCCCGCGCAAGTAAATAATTTCTGTAAAATTTTGGAATCAAGCCGCCTTGAGAATAAAGAAATTGTGAACAAAATTTTTTTGGCAAGCACGCTTATAAATATTGCAGAGTACGATTTAGCGGCAGATTTATATTTAAATACGTTCAAAAATTATCAAGACAGAAATAACACTGACGGTGATATTTACTGCATAATGGACGATATAAAAAAATTGTGGAAAAAATTAATTTTGGTAAAAAAATTTGACGCCGCGCAGAGTTGGAGCAAAAGTGTACTTAACAAATTGAAAAGTTTGCAAGATACAGCTGTTGCCGCCGAAAAAAATAAATGGCGTCAAAAAATTGTTGAATTTGAAAAAACTTTTTCTAATCCGCCGAAATATAAACCGGTTCAATAAAAAAAGACGCCGGAAATTTGCGCCGTCAAATTACTATAAACTTTTTGAATCGAAAGAAATTTTATACTGTGAAAGATTTTTTGTGGCTTTAATTTTCGCCGAAAGTTTCATTATCATATATTGAATTTCTGCAGATTTAGTTTCCGGCAAAAGTATAAAAAATTTATTCTTGCCGCCTTGAGTAATACAATCACTGACGCGCAAATTATTTTTCAAAAGTTCGCCCAATTCCTCAAGGATTGATTCATTTTCTGTATTGACTGTCAAAGTTACAAATTGGCAGTCTTTTTTGTACGCGGTAATAATTCTGAACATTTCACGATAAATTAATTTAAATTGTTCCAATTCCAAAAAGTACGCGCCGTGCGGAGTGACTCTTTCGCCCAAAATTTGATTTATATCAGAAAAATTTTCCTGCGCGCCAAAATTTTCTTCTTCGCTGTAAATGCTGTAGCCGTGCTTGCCGTTTTGCTTGACTTTGTAAAGTGCCTTATCCATTTTTTTATAAAGCGTTTGAAAATCAGTACCGAAATTTGGTACAAAAATTGCGCCGACAGAAACGCCGAGCGGAATATTAAATTTTTCGCCCATAAAAATTTTGGCAGCCTCAAAAAGTTTTTCATTTAGATATTTAGTTTTTTCGGCGATAATTTCTTCAGATTTTATATCGTGGCAAAAAGCAATGAATTCATCGCCGCCCATCCTGCCCAGTAAATCTGATTCACGGGTAATATTTTTCAGCAGTTCGGCAAATTTAATTAAAATTTTATCGCCCTGCGGGTGTCCGTAAATATCGTTGACAAGTTTAAAGCTGTCTAAATCCAGCATTATTAACGCGCCGTTCGCCGTCGCGCAGATTTTTTCAAGTTCACGTGTTGCCGCAATTTTATTTAGCAAGCCCGTCATTGGGTCAACTTCAGCCGCCTGTTTTAAATCCTGAATTTTATCAAGATTGTCCAAAATATTTGCAACGCGCCGCAATAAAATATCTGCCTTTAAAGGTTTACGAATATAATCAGCCGCGCCAATTTCAAAGCCGTGACTTTCGCTCTCATCGCTTTCATCAGCCGTCATAAACATTATCGGTACAGAATTTGAACTTTTTTCTTGTAAGATTCTGTGTAGCTTGTAGCCGTCCATTTCCGGCATCAGTAAATCTGATAAAACCATATCGGGTTTTTCATTTTCAAAAAGTTCAATCGCCTCTTCGCCCGACGACGCACAAATTACTTCATATTCTTTTGAAAGGATTTTCGACGCTATTTTTTGCATTATAATTTCATCGTCAACAATTAAAATTTTTTGCATTTTAATCTCCTAAATTCAACCATTTATACAAAAACTCATACTTACAACAACAAGCATATACCGGCAACATATGAATTTTCCAATTTTTATAAAGTTCCTGCCTTTCTGTTGAAAATTAATTATACTACTTTTGGAAAATAAAAAAAGCCAGTGTCTTTAATCCCTAATCACTAGGAATTGTTTACAAAGTTTTAAAATTTAACAAGGCGGCTTTTCTTTATTAAAAAAACGGAGTGCGGCGGGCGTCTAACGCGCACCAACTTCTTTCTTTGTAAACATACTCTAGCCCTTAGCCCCTAAATATGTATACAGTGTACTTTTTGAAAGGTGGTATACAAAAAAATTATATTGTGTTAAAATTCTTTGAAGTAAAGGAGGATTTAAAAAATGTCTGAAATGCAAACTTACGTTGAAGATATTCTGAATTTGATTAAAAAGCGTGACCCCGACCAAATTGAATTTCAAAACACGGTTAAGGAAGTTTTAACTTCGATTGTTCCGTTCCTTGAAAAAAATCCACAGTACAAGGCGCAGAAATTGTTAGAGCGAATTGTGGAACCGGAAAGAGTTATTAGTTTCCGTGTTGCGTGGCAGGACGACAAGGGCGAAACTCAAGTTAACCGCGGTTATCGTGTACAAATGAACTCTGCTATTGGACCGTACAAAGGCGGACTTCGCTTTCATCCCAGCGTAAACCTTAGCATTTTGAAGTTCTTGGCGTTTGAGCAGGTTTTCAAAAATTCTTTGACAGGTTTACCGATTGGCGGCGGCAAAGGCGGTTCTGATTTCGACCCCAAAGGCAAATCTGATAATGAAGTTATGAGATTTTGCCAAGCTTTTATGACTGAACTTTACAGACACATTGGACCTCATGTTGACGTACCGGCGGGCGATATTGGCGTTGGCGG
>CALGGV010000305.1 GCA_937915725.1 uncultured Selenomonadales bacterium | reverse complement strand
CCGCCGCAATTCCCAAAGTTGGAACTTGTACCGCGCTGAACGGCAAATTTGCAAAAAGCCTGTTCAATTCTGCGCCCGTACTGAAAATTAAAGATTCTCCAACAAAAAATATTTTTCCTAAAAATGGAATTGCAAACGCTACAAGTCCGCCCAAAAGTCCGCCTACAATTACAATTTCCAACAACGGCATTACAAAAACATTCGCCAAAACTGAACTTAGCGAAACTTGATTAAAATACCAAATTATTATCGGCAAGCTTGCAATTTGAGCCGAAAGTGTTATTGCGGCAGGCGTCGAAATCCAACGCGGTAACTCTCTCAAAAAAATTCTTAAATCCGGCGCAATGTACATTAATCCCGCCGTTGACGCAAAACTTAACTGAAAGCTTATATCGAAAATTAAAAGCGGCTGATTGATTAACATTGCAAGTGCGGTTAATGTCAAAAATCTTGCACTGACTGTTTCATATTGCAACGCCGTCCCAATAAAAACTAAAACGCCCATACACGCCGAGCGCACAACTTGCGGCAACATTCCGCTTAAAAGTGTATAAGTTCCAATTACAAAAATCCCTAAAAAAACTGTTGCCCAACGCGGGAATTTTAACATTAAACAAAGTGCCGCAGTTGCCGCCGCCAATAAACTCATATGAGAGCCGCTGACTGACAAAATATGAACAATTCCCGTTGTTACAAAATCTTCAACAAGTTCAGGATTCAAGCCCGCGTAGCCGCCGAAAAGCATTGCGAAAATTGCCGCCGCGTCTTCGCTTGACATAACTTTTGACATTGAGTCTTTGTAATGTTCACGAATTGCCGCAACGAGTCTTAAAAATTTTGTCCAAAAATTTCCTTCGACTTGTTCAATTTCGACGCCATTTTTTCCGGCTGACATTCTGGCAGTTATTCCATCTGATTTTAGCCGCGTCACAGTGTCAATTTGCCCGGGATTTTTATAATTGGTTATGAATTTGATTTTGCCTTCAGCAGAAATTTTATCGCCTATTCGCGCAGATTTTATTTCTTCGCCAGATTTATAATATGAAGTTACAATTATTGCGCCGCTTGCAGAATTTTTGCCCGCGCTTGTAACCTCGACAATAAATCTTTGTTGCGTCATTTCGTTTGGAAGAATTTTTATTTGCGGCTCGTCTCGTATTGTTCCTACGATTTTTAAATTTTGCCCTTCAAATTTTGAAATATCATTGGCGGGCAAATTATCAACGCTGTAAAATCTTAGCGCGCCAATTACAAAAAAAATTATCAGCGAAATTATTTTTGAAACGGTTGCTGAATTTTTTTTCCACGTTAGAATTATTACTCCCGCTGAAACGCTCGCACAAATTCCCCAAAAAAATTTCAGCGTAGGATTAAAATTTTCTATAAAAAGAATGCCTGCAACCATTGCGGCTAACAGGCAATTTAACATTTTATTTGTAATTTTGATTTTCATTTTATTGAGCTAATCTGATTAAATCAGCAACAGTTGCATTTGTAGCCTTAACTAAATCTTGCGGCGAAAGAATTAATTGCATTCCGCGCTGTCCTGCGCTGATTGAAATTTTTTCGTGATTTAAAGCGTGACTGTCTAAATAAACGGGATAATCTTTTTTTGCGCCGAGTGGTGAACAACCGCCACGAATATAACCTGTTAAGGGCAAAAGTTCTTTTAGTGCTATCATTTCAACAGATTTATTGCTACTAGCCTTAGCCAAAAGTTTTAAATCAATTTCGTCTGCGCCGCCGATAACCGCCATTAAAATTCCGGTTTTATCGCCGCGTGCAACCAAAGTTTTAAAAACTGTTGAAACGTCAAGCCCGGCGGTTTCTGCAACATGTACCGCTGATAAATCTTCCTCGTCAACTTCATAAGTTTTAATTTCATAGGGAATTTTCAGCTTGTCCAAAATTCTGGCGGCGTTAGTCTTTTTTATTTTACTCATTTTTGAATTACCGTTTCAAGTGCAACTTTTACCATATCGTTAAAATCTGTTTCGCGTTCTTCAGCCGTAGTGTATTCTTTTTTTATAACGTGATCGCTTACAGTGAAAATTGCTAATGCTTGAACTTGCGCGGCGGCGGCTAACAAATACAGCGCGGCAGATTCCATTTCAACTGCCAAAATCCCGTGCTGAATCATTTTTTGGTTAAGTGTCAACCCGCCTGAAGAATAAGTGCCGTTGGCGTCGTTATAATCGTTGTAAAATCTGTCTGTGCAAAGGACGTTTCCAACTTTTACGGGAATATTTAAATTTCTGGCATTAATAACAGACTTGCTTAACAAGTCAAAATCCGCCAAAAGTGAAAAATTAATTGCGCCGCCGAAAGTTCTTTCAACAATAGAAGAATCAGTTGACGCGCCCTGTGCTATTAAAACCTCGCGCAGATTTAAATCTTTGTGCATACCGCCGCAAGTTCCAATTCTGATTAATTTTTTTGCGCCGTAAACGTGAATCAGTTCATGAACGTAAATTGAAAAAGACGGAATGCCCATGCCGGTTGATTGAATTGAAACAGGCACGCCTTTATATTTTCCTGTAAAGCCGTAAATGTTGCGAATTTCGGTATATTGTTTAACTTCGTCAAGAAAATTTTTAGCGATAACTTTTGCGCGGACAGGGTCGCCCGGCAATAAAACTCTTTCGGCAATATCTCCGATTTCTGCAGAATTATGAGGTGATGACATTAAAATTCCTCCTTCAATAAATTGGGGTAACATTAAAAAACTGCCGACAGTTAAGCCGGTTAATTTTATAAATTTTCGCCTTGAAATTATTTTAATTCCCTCCGTAAACAATTTTTAAAAAATTTTCTTTAGATTTAACGGCAGAATCAATAAAACCTGCGCGACTAAGTCCAACAAAAATTGCGGCGGCAAGTTCAGTTTGTACAAAATTTGAGAAATTTTCTACCGGAAAAATTATTTTAAATTACAAGCCGTAAACAATTTTTAAAAAATTTTCTTTAGATTTAACGGCAGAATCAATAAAAC
>CALGGV010000304.1 GCA_937915725.1 uncultured Selenomonadales bacterium | reverse complement strand
TTTTTTAATTAAATCGAGCGCGGCAGTTGTCAAAACTACGTCGCCCAAATTTACAAGTGCGTTTATTAAAATATTTTTATATTCAGTGGACAAAAATCACAGCTCCTTTCAAATTCAAACTTTTTTAGGATTTTAGCAGTTGATAGAAAAATTGACAAGGTGGAATTGTTATGCAGATTTTCAAAAATGATTGGGCAAATTTACTCAATGAAGAATTACAAAAACCGTATTATCAAGAATTGAGAAAATTTTTGATTAGCGAATATCGCACGCGGGAAATTTTTCCTGATATGTACGATATTTTTAATGCTTTACATTTCACAAGTTATGCAGATACAAAAGTTGTAATTTTGGGACAAGACCCTTACCACGAGCCGGGGCAAGCGCACGGCTTAAGCTTTTCTGTTTTGCCGAATGTTCCGCCGCCGCCTTCGCTTGTAAATATTTTTAAGGAACTTCGCGCAGATTTAGGTTGCACAATTCCAAAAACCGGTTGCTTAAAATCATGGGCAGATCAAGGCGTTTTACTTTTGAACGCAGTTTTGACGGTACGAGCGCACGCCGCAAATTCTCACAAAGGCAAGGGCTGGGAAATTTTTACAAACAGAATCATTGAACTTTTGAACGAACACGAAAAACCTTTGGCTTTTATTTTATGGGGAAATCCTGCGCGAGCGAAAAAGTCTATGATAACTAATCCAAAACATTTTATCGTAGAATCTGCACACCCCAGCCCACTTTCTGCTGACAGAGGATTTTTTGGCAGTCGTCCTTTCTCAAAAGTCAATGACTTCTTAATTTCTGTCGGAGAAAAACCTATCGATTGGCAAATTTAAAACTTTAGCCCAAAAATCTAAATTTATTGACAAAGTTACACCGTTTAAAATAAAATATCAAGATAAAAAATTTAAAGTTAAACGGGGAAAATTAATGAATAAAAAAATAATCATTGGAATTATCATAATTGCATTGATAAGTTCGATAGGTACGATTGTCGGGCTGTGCTTTGCGTTAAGTTTTGATTCAAAGACTGCCGGAAATTTAACACGGCTTATTGGCGCAATGCGTTTCATTGAATCACAGTACGTCCAAGAAGTTGACGAAGATAAATTAATTGCCGGCGCAATTAGCGGAATGGTACGTTCATTGGGCGATCCTCATTCAATTTATCTTGAACCGAGACTTTACGGGCAACTTAAAGCAGAAACTAGCGGCAGTTTTGGCGGTATTGGAGTTTATATGGGTTTTAAAGATGGCGGCGTTTACGTTTTGGGCGTAATTCCGGATAGTCCCGGCGAAAAAGTCGGACTTAGAGCGGGCGATTCAATTTTAGCCGTAAATTCTCAACCAATAGAAGAAATTGATCCCGCTGAAGTTGCAATGAAAATTCGTGGCGAAGTTGGAACAAATGTTGAACTTTTAATCCGCCGTGAAAATGAAGAAGATAAAACCTACACCATTACCCGCGAAGTTATCAAAGTTCAAACTGTGGCAGGGAAAATGCTTGACGACCGTGAAGGCTATATCAGAATTTCAAATTTCAGTGAAAATACCGGACAAGAATTTAAAGCAAAACTCAATGAACTTGAACAACAAGGAATGAAAGGCTTTATCTTAGATTTGCGCCAAAATCCCGGCGGCTTAATCACAAGTTGCGTTGAAATTGCACAAGAAATTGTTCCGGCAGGTACAATCGTTTCAGTTATCAAACGTGACGGCGAAAAGGAAGTTTATACTTCAAATTTGCAACAAGCAAAATTTCCAATAGTAGTTTTGATTGATAAAAACAGTGCGAGCGCGTCCGAACTTTTAAGCGGCGCGTTGCAAGACACTAAGGCGGCTTTAATTGTCGGGCAAAAATCTTATGGCAAAGGCTCCGTTCAAACTGTAATTCCAATGTTTCAAGATGACGGCTTAAAACTTACAATCGCCAAATATTACACGCCCAAAGGGCGCAGTATCGACGGCACGGGAATTGCCCCCGATGTTGAAGTTGAACTTGAAACGCCGTTGCCTGTTTCACGTGAACTCGCAACAGATTATTTTGACGATGTGCAACTTAGGACGGCTGAAGAACTTTTGGCAAAACAACTTGACTCCGGAAAAATTTTATTTGACGATAATGGTTGATTTTAGGAAATAAGGATTATAACTTGTTTGAATTTGAATTTATGAGGAACGCGCTTTGCGCAGTAATTTTAGTAACGCCACTTTTTGGGATTTTATCAACAATGGTTGTCTCAAACAGAATGGCGTTTTTTTCTGATTCATTGGGACACGGGGCTTTTACAGGAATTGCGATAGGCGCGTTAATTGGTGTCGGCTCAGAAATTTTTGGACTGATAATTTTTTCAATAATTTTTGCATTGCTGATAACCTACATAAAAAATAAAGCGCACAGCGGCGCAGATACAGTAATTGGCGTTTTCAGTTCAACGGCTATTGCACTAGGTTTAATGTTAATGTCGGCGGGCGGGCAATTTAATAAATTTTCCAGATTTTTAATCGGCGATTTACTTTCAATTTCGCAGGAAGATTTAATTTGGCTGGGCGCGGTTTTTGTTTTAGTTTTTATCAGCTGGATTTTTTTATTTAACAAGCTTTTAATTTCGTCCGTGAATAAAACTTTGGCGCGCAGTCGCGGAATTGCCACACAAAAAATTGAATCGGCATTTGCGGTAATTTTGGCGGTAGTTGTAGCCCTTTCAATTCAATGGGTAGGAATTTTGATAATCAACGCGCTTTTAGTTTTACCGGCGGCGGCGGCAAGAAATGTTACAAATTCTGTAAAAACTTACCACGCCTTGAGCGTAGCAACGGCTTTAATTTCCGGCTTGACGGGATTATTTTTGGCATATGAATTAAATTCTGCGGCAGGCTCCACAATAGTAGTTTGTGCGGCGGTAATTTATTTTGTAACTTTAATTTTAAAGCCGCGTTTTGTAAAATAGGAGGGAAATTATTATGGAAAATGAATATCAAGTAAAAATTGAATATGACAATGAGGCTGGAGTTTGGATAGCAACCAGCGATAATGTCATTGGCTTAATTTTGGAATCTGAATCCCTTGATAAACTTATGGAAAAAGTTTTAAACGCAGTGCCGGAACTTGTCGAACTTAATAATCTACCAAAGTACCGGTTAATTAATTTTTCAATGCAAAAACTTGAAATAGTAAAAAAGGCACAAAGGACGTGCTAAAAATTTTTGAAAAAAATTGAAAAAGCCGCCCGATTTTGTTTTTACCGGCAACCTTTGAATTTCTGCAAGGTGGTAAACGCGGCTGTATACTTTAAGTCACGAAAAACTCAACGCGAAAAACCGAGCGGGCGGCGATTCTTTCTTTGCTAGGCGTTTCTTTCTTCTAAAGAAAGAAATGCCGTATTAGATTAAAATTAAACTCTACAAAAACATAAGAGAGGCTATCGATTATTTTTAAATTAGCGATTGGAGGCGCGGTATGGAAAATTTAAAAATCGAATTAAAACACTATATCAAAAAAAATTATGTACCTGAAAATTTTGAGCGTGAAGAATCCTTTGCATACTCCGCGCCAATGTCTGCGGCGTTTGGTTTTCAACCTGCAATAAATTTTCAAGAAATTTTTCAAAAGAGTGAAAGTTTTTCAGAAATGCTGATGCGGCTGATTGAAGAGAGCGGCGAAAAAGTTTCAGATATTTACAAGCGCGCCGGTATTAATCGCCAACATTTTTATAAAATTCGCCACAATGAAAATTATAATCCCGGTAAACAAACGGCAGTAGCATTTGCATTTTCGCTAAAACTTAATCTTGAAAAAACGCAAGAACTTTTGAAAACCGCCGGTTATACACTTACCAACAGCAACTTGGGCGACGTCATCGAAATGTTTTTCATTGAACGGGAAAATTTTGATATTGATACTGTCAATCAATTTCTTGAAGAATACAATCAACCTTTACTCGGAGATTTTAAATGTAACCTGTCAGGCGACCACAAAGATAAAATTTCAAGTTATAATTCGTCCAGAATTTTTAAGGAGGGATTTACCTTGGCAAATGTAACAGAAATAGTTTTTATTTTGGATAGGAGCGGCTCCATGAGCGGCTTAGAAAGTGACACAATCGGCGGCTTTAATTCAATGCTTGCCAAACACAAAAACGGCGAAAACGCAGCGTTCGTTTCAACTGTGCTTTTTGACCATGAGTCGGAAGTTATTCACGACAGAATACCGATCGCCGAAGTTCCAAATTTGACAGACAAAGAATATTTTGTGCGCGGCAATACCGCACTTTTGGACGCAGTAGGCGACGCCGTAAAACATATCCGAAATATTCACAAATACGCACGCCCCGAAGATGTTCCCGCCAAAACTATTTTTATTATCACTACAGACGGTATGGAAAATGCAAGCCGCCGTTACACTTACGACGATATTAAAAAACTTATCGAAACTCAAAAAGAAAAAGGCTGGGACTTCGTATTTTTGGGCGCAAATATTGACTCCGTGGAAGTTTCCGGCAGAATGGGTATCAGCGCAAATCGTGCGGTAAATTATCACAATGATAGGCGCGGTACAAGTGCAAGATATTCTTCAATGAGTAGTTTTATAGGCGCGTCGTTTGCGGCTCCAACTATGGCTGACGTTGCCGACGAATGGCGCGAAGAAGTTGACGAAGATTTTAAATCCAGAAAATAAAACCTGCGCAAAAATATTTTTTTAGCCTCAAAGAAATTTGGGGCTTTTTTTATTATAAATATAATTTTCGTGATAAGTGCTCTTTCTTAAAATTTTCTAAGTTAATCTTTAGCGTTTAGCTTGCCAAAATTAATAATCTCCCCTATAATTCAAATGCACCTTATAAAAAAATAAATTTACTTAGTATCATTAATATATTTTTTGGAGGTAAAAAAATTATGGATAGTATTTCTATTAAAGTTCCCGTGACAATCAAGGCGAAACTTACCGAAAAACTCAAAGAACGTTTGATTAATGATTTTACAAAAAGTGCCGAACAAATGGAGCTTGAAATTAAACAGATTGAAATTGATCGTAAACGCGAATTGGATAATAACCCGGAAAACGCCGGAAGAATCCAACAATTTTTTGGAAATGAAATTTCACAACGCCGCCAGCGTATAGCAGAGGCAAATTTACGCCGTGAAACTATCGAAAAACTTCAAATCGGTGCGGAAATTACTCAAGGTACGCTTGAACGTCAAGTTGAATTGAAAATCGGCGATAATATGCGTGAAATTATGAACGTCGAAGTTTTAATTGAGGATGATAAAATAATTGCAATCAGAGGATAAAATTATTATAGGGAAAATCGGCAAGGCGCGTGGACTTGACGGCACTTTGAAAATTATCCCGCTTACAGATTTTGAAGGGCGTTTTGATGATTTAACTGAAATTGCCGTCGGCGATAAAATTTTTCAAGTCGAAAAAGTTCAACATATCGGCGGCGAAATTTTTATTAAGTTTAAAAATATTGACAGCCGAGAAAATGCTAAAACTCTCACGAATAAATTTTTGACAGTTTCTCGCGCAGATGCCGCGCCGCTTGAAGACGGCGAATTTTACACCTTCGATATAATCGGCTGTGAAGTTTTCGACGGCGATAAAAATATTGGCAAAGTCGAAAATGTTTTAAAAACCGGCAGCAACGATGTTTTTCAAGTTTTGGGCGAAACTGAAATTTTAATTCCCGCGCTTAAAAGCGTAATAAAAAAAATCGACGTTCCAAACAAAAAAATTTTCGTCGATTTTTCAAAACTTGAGGAAATTTAATTTTAGGCACAAGGCAGTAGGCAAGAGGCAGTAGGCAAGAGGCAAGAGGCAAGAGTGAAACAACCTACTGCCTTTTTACTTTTGCCTTCTGCCTAATTTTTATTTTGGAAGAATTGCAAGCGCGTTTCCAACCATTCTTTCGCGCCCGTCGCTGGGTTTATTTACAAGTTTATCTTTGACAATTAATTCAGTGGAGCCGCCGCCGTCCAAATTTATTGCATTGAACGCGCCAAATTCATTTAAAAGAATTTCTGCCCATTCCTGCAAAGTACAACCCTTGCTGTGCGCTTGCCTGCCGTCCACAACCGCAAAAATATAATCGCCGTAAGAAGTTACACCAACTGCCGAGCGCGGCGCACGTCCAACGCGAATATCTGCAGGGAATTTTTCTGCGTCAGCCGTTACAAAAATTTTCCCGTCCATAACAAGGCGCGGTCCCGCTCCAACTACATTTGGTATTTCATTAAAATTGCCGTCCTCACTTAAAATTTTTTGATTAATATTTATTTCGTCATTTATTCGCGCATTTTTGAAAAATTCAGCCGTTGTGCCGTGTGCGCTGATAACATAACCGCCCACCGGTATCACATTATTTCCCTTGTCGTGAAAAATATTTGTAATAATTCCGTCCTCAACCACAACTTCAACACCAAAATTATTTGTGCCGGTAGTTTCGCCAAAATATTCATTGTAAAGTATGAGAGTATTTTCGCCGCGTTCGCAATTCACGCCGTAAATTGGAAATTTATCGCCATAAAAATCAATTTCGCCGCTGTAACGCACACGCCCAAAAATTGTGGAGCCGTCCTCAAAAATTCCTATCGCTGAACGATAAAAATCATCAACGCCTATAATTTCGCCGTCAATTTTTTCGACGCCAATTAGACTGCCACTCGGCATAAAATAGCTCGCGTTGATTATTGCAATATCGTCAAGATTTTTTGTCATTTGTGAAACGGTTGCACGCCCTTTGATTTGATTTTTGGCAAGAATCGGGCGCAGTTGATATTTTTCGTGGTCAGCAATTACAGCAAACGCCATAACGCCGTTTTTGTGATAGACTAAAAATTCTAAGCCTTCATTTTCAGTTGTAGGATTTTCTTTGTCGGGAGTATCCGGAATTTCCGGCGGATTTTCATCTTCAGCATAAGTTGGCGGCTCTTTGTATTCTGCCGGAAGTTCAGAAAAAGGCTCGTCAACTACATTTGTACCTTCAAAATCTTCAACGGTTGCCTGTGCGACGGAATGTACAAAAAAAATAGCCGCCACAATTACAGCGGCGAAATTTTTAAACATTAATAAATCAGTTCCTTCTCCCCAAAACGCTTGTAATAAAAAATATATTGCTGCAAGACTCCCGCCAAACTTCCAAATTCTACAAAAACATTTTCTCCGTGAAAATCTTCTTGAATTGCGCGCTTAATCCAAACATCAACCGGCACGCAAGCAAAACGATGATAGGCGTACAAGGCAACGCACGCGGCAACTTTGTCCCCTACGCCACGAATTGTTTTTAAAGTGTCAAGTAAATCATCATCTGAAACGCCGTATAAATCATCAAGCGCAATCATTAAGCCCTTAACTCTTTGTAAAGCGTCATGAACATAAGCACTGCGATAACCTAAAGAAAATTTTGACAAGTCAAAGGCTGAAACTTGACACAATTCATCAACCAGCGGAAAAGCATTGACTACAGAACCATCAGCGGTTTTTATCTGATCTCCAAAACTTGTACAAATTAATTCAACTGCCGTTTTAATGGCGGGAATACTTTTTCTTTGACTGATTATAAAACTTATCAAAGTTTCAAACGGATCTTGCCGCAAAATTCTTATTCCTTTGCCAAATTCAGTTGCTAACTTCAGATATTCGCCACAACGCCGCCCTTCGCCAAAATCATTAATTTCTTTGCGAATTTCAGCATAATTTGTTTGAATGTCAAAATACTTGCTCCAAATAAGCTCCCATTCAGAGGCACCACAGCTGATTTGAAAAGTTTCTTCCTCAACTTTTTGCATATCAATAGCGTGATTCAAAGTAATAAATCTAAAAACGCCGGGGGAAATTTCTTTTGCGCGGAAACATTGCCCGCTGTCTGCAATTTTCTCTAAATCAAAATCATCTTCTATCGTTACAAGCGGCAAAACATTCAACCTCCTTTTTTATTAGGAAAATCCTAATCCATAATCCCTATTTCTTGTAATGCCTCTTTAATAATTTTTTCCGGAACTTTATCAGAAATTTCAACAATGCCGAAATCTTTCATTAGTACCCAATTAATTTTCCCGCCGATAGTTTTTTTGTCTCTGAAAAGTGCCCTGTAAATTCCGTCAATGCGGCAATCTTCGCAGTGTGTGTACATTCCGAAATTTTTAATCAGATTTTTAAGGCGTGTAACTTTTTCGGCGTCAACGTAACCCAATTTTTGACTGATTAAAGCCGCGCCAATCATTCCAATAGCAACTGCCTCGCCGTGACAATATTTTTTATATCCCGTCTCCTCTTCGATAGCGTGTGCGATTGTGTGACCGAAATTTAAAATTTTACGCAAGCCGGATTCTTTTTCATCTTTGCTGACAACTTCAGCTTTTATTTCGCACGAACGCTTTATAATCTGCTTTAAAACTTCAACATTACGGTTTAAAATTCCTTCGATATTTTTCTCAAGGTAAGAAAAAAAATTTGCGTCACTGATAACGCCGTATTTTACAACTTCGCCAAGCCCTGCTTTAAGTTCACGTTCCGGAAGACTTTTTAAAGTTGTAACGTCAATGAAAACTGCCTTTGGTTGATAAAACGCGCCGATTAAATTTTTCCCCAGCTTGTGATTGACGGCAGTTTTTCCACCAACTGAAGAATCAACCTGCGCGAGTAAAGTTGTAGGAACTTGAATAAAATTAACGCCGCGCAAAAAAGTAGCCGCCACAAATCCCGCTAAATCCCCAACAACGCCTCCGCCAATCGCCATTATAACGGATTTTCTGTCAAGTTGCGATTCAATAGCGCAGGTATATAATTTTTCGGCGTTTTCAAGACTTTTTGAAGTTTCGCCCGGCGGAATAATTTCAAGTTCAAAATTCGATTCATATTTTGAAAAAATTTTTCTTAGATTTTCGCCATAAATATTAAAAATATTTTCGTCAGTCACGATTAGAATTTTTTTTGAGAAATTCGACGAAACAGCAAATTTAGCCGCGTCCTCAAAAAGATTTTCGCCAATAAAAATATCGTAGCTGTTTTCGCCCAACTCAACTTTTATTTTTTCCATATAAATTCCTCTTTCGTGAAATGTGCTGATAGTTTCATTATTACAATAACATTTTGGCAAGTTGCCTGTCAAATTTCTTGTTATTCCAATTTAAAAATTTTTTACATTACCGCTGTAATTTAAATTTTTCGCAGATATTAT
>CALGGV010000303.1 GCA_937915725.1 uncultured Selenomonadales bacterium | reverse complement strand
GCGGGCGAAATGTGCAATGACTTTGCTTTATTTAATGACTACAAATACGGCAGGATTTTTTGTACAGCGACAAAACAAGATCAGGCAAATATTGTTTGGGACGAAGTGGCAAAATTTATTGAATCAGATTCAGATTTAATGGAATGTTATAAAATTCGCAAATACGACCGCACAATTACTTCATTAAAAACCAATACCACGATAAAAGCTATTGGCAGAGATACAAAATCTGCAGACGGTTTCCGCTCGGTAGACTAATGCCGATTCAAAAAGAAATTTTTGAAAATCCACCGGACAAAAACGGTTGCTAAAACTAATTTTATATTTAAAATATCATTGGTTGAAATAAGGCTAAGTTTTTGAGGTGATGGTATGAAAAAAGGAACTATTTAATAGGTGTACCATTACTGTATATTGGAAAGAATATAAGCAAAAATATGCTAATACCGTGATAAGTCAATAATTTAAAAGTTGTTGACCATTGTAACGCATAGGCGATGAACCTGTGCTTTTTTATTGCACAGAATATAATTCGTCCACGAGTGTCCGGCACCTGACCAGTAAGGCTGAAGGTGAAAATATATGCTGAACTTATAGGAAACTATAAGAAGTATGGGATAAAAAGCCTGTACGGTAACAAACTGATTAGCGGTAACTGATGAATTGCACGCCCATCCAAATAACCAAATGTATAAGTTAATGCTGGACGGGCAGGTAAACGTTGACAACGCTTTAACGCTGGCGATAAGCACAGCAGGATTTAATTTAAACGGTTTTTGCTACGAGCATTATCAATTTTGCAAGAAAGTTTTATCCGGCGCAATTTCAAAGGATTCACTTTTTATTTTTATTTGTGAAATGAATGAAGATGATGATATATGGTTGCCGGAAAATTGGGCGAAGGCTAATCCGCTTTTATTGTGGAATGAAGATAATACGCTTAACAAAGAAATGATAGCGCGTATGGCAGAAAAAGCTATTGACGCGCGGGAGAAACAGGGCAACGAATTAATAAATTTTTTAACAAAGTCGTTAAATCGCTGGGTAACATACGCGGGCGGCGCGTACATTGACGCCGAAAAATGGAAGGCGTGCGGTACAGATTTAAAGTTGGAAGATATGCGCGGTAGGGAATGTTATTTAGGCGTTGACTTATCAAGCGGCGGCGATTTAACGTCAATAGCATTAGTCTTTAGCCCTCGCGCAGGTGATGATAAAGTTTATATTTGGAGTCGAAGTTATATGCCGGAACTTCGATTAATGGAACACGAAAAAACGGATGACGCGCCGTACAGATTATGGGCAACGGCGGGGATTTTGACGCTAACTTCAGGAATGTATGGCGTCAAGACTGATTATAAGCAAATTATAGCCGAGCTTGCAGAATTAATTTCCGGCAATGATTTAAAAATTGTCGGTGTAGGGTATGACCCGCACAACGCGGCGGGATTTTTGGCAGACCTTGAAAAAATTGTTTCTTGTGATTTAACAGAAATTCCACAATCAGCGCGTAGTTTAAATGACGCTACGCAAGATTTTAAATTATCGGTTGAGGCGGGAATAATTCAGTACGATAAACATAATGCGCTTTTAAGTTGGAGTATGGTAAATGCGATTGTAAATGCGCCAAACTCATTCGGCGAAATTAAGATAGATAAAACGACACAACAAAACAGGATTGACCCCTGCGACGCAATAATTGACGCTTGGAAACTTTATCTGGAAAACAAAGGAAATATAAAATCTGAAGGAGAGGACGCGCTTGCCGCGTGGCTTAATGCTATTGACAGGGCAAAAAGGAAATAATAAATTCAAATTGACGGCTTGCCACTTTCAATGCTAAAATTATTTTGGAGGTGCTGATTATGGCTACTAAAAGTTTTTTAAAGAATATCAATATAAAAACTGCCAAACAAGCGCACAATTTAATTGACGCGTTGGAAAAAGCGGAACATCATCACGGCGAAGAAATTGTAATGAGCCGCGCAGTTAATGAAGTGCCACGTGATCAAATGAAAAATTTTGTGAAAAACATTAGAGGGCTTGCTTAATGGAAGGTTTTCAAAAAATTAATTTGTTAGATTTTATTGACGAAATTGGAGAGGAAAAAGCGAAAAGTTTTCTCGAAATATTCAGTTGCCCGTATAATGCCGATGTTGAAGATTTTTTTAAAAATAAAGCGATAACTTTTGCGCGTCAAAGATTATCATCAGTATGGATTGTTTTCGCGTCCTATAAAGGCGAATGGTGCCTTTGCGGTTATTTTGCACTGGCACAAAAACATTTTCACATAGATTTGAAGGCGTTGAAAAGTAATTTACGTGGGCGTATCAGAAAATTTGCAACCTATGATAAGGAAATTAATAAATATCTTTTAGTTGCGCCGCTTATAGGACAATTAGGCAAAAATTTTTTCAGCGGCTATGATAAATTAATAACCGGAGACGAATTGCTAAAAATAGCTTGCGACACTGTCAAGCAAGCGCAAAGGATTTTAGGAGGCAGGATTGTTTATCTTGAGGCAGAAGATGTTCCGGCTTTAATTAATTTTTATGAGCGAAACGGTTTTTATAAATTCGGGCAACGTTCGATTGACAGCGATGAGAAATTAAAAGGGAAAAATTTAATACAATTTCTAAAATATTTAAATTAGCTCGCAGTTGCGGGCTTTTTTAATTGGAAGTGATGAAAATGACAAGGGAAGAATTAAATATTTGGCAGGAAAAAGTTGACAAAGGAATTGCTTTATCCATTAAGATAAGCGCGGCAAAAGAATTGATTGTAGCAATAAATCGTTTGAGGGTTTCAAGGGATATTGGTAACGACCTGACAGCGGAAATTAGAAAATTGATTTTGCAACATACGGCTGAACCCGACGAAATTTATTTTAGCGGAGAAAGATTTTCAGCTGAAGTTTTAAAAGAAATTAATATTGACGCCGTAACAAACGATACGTTGAAACAAATTGCGGAATTAGTTAAGGCGAAAAGAGCCGAATTGGAAAAAGAATTTGAAGAATATAAAATTTAAAGCCCTGCACGAAAAATCCACAGAGCTTTTTTAGTTTGTATTAAAACGGAAATAATTTCCGTTTTAAACCCGCCAAAAACGAAAACGTCTTCGTTTTTCACTTCCAAAACGGAAGACGTCTTCCGTTTTCAATCAGCGCGAAAGGAGGTTTTAAAATGTGGCACTTTTACA
>CALGGV010000302.1 GCA_937915725.1 uncultured Selenomonadales bacterium | reverse complement strand
TTTTTTTTGTCATAAAATATCACCGTCCAATTTTTTGCGGTTAATTGCAAAAAGTATCACGAAAATTAAAACCGTGAAAAATACAAGCGTTGACAGGGCGTACATTTCGGGATGAATCCCCAATTTCAATTCTGAATAAATTTCTGTTGGCAGTGTATCGACGCCCGCGCCCCGCGTGAAGTACGTTATAAAAATCAGCGCGGCAAAATTTTTTTTTGTCATAAAATATCACCGTCCAATTTTTTGCGGTTAATTGCAAAAAGTATCACGAAAATTAAAACCGTGAAAAATACAAGCGTTGACAGGGCGTACATTTCGGGATGAATCCCCAATTTCAATTCTGAATAAATTTCTGTTGGCAGTGTATCGACGCCCGCGCCTCGCGTGAAATACGTTATTATAAAATCGTCTGCAGACATTGTGAACGCCAATAAAAATCCCGCAAAAATACTCGGTCTTAATTCCGGCAAAACAACGCTTGTAAACGCCTTGAAAGGCGACGCGCCCAAATCTAACGCCGCCTCATAAAAAGATTTATCTAACGCCATTAATTGCGGCATTATGCATAGCATTACATACGGCACATTGAAAACCACGTGCGCCAACAAAATGGAGCCGTAGCCGAGTTTTATTCCCATTCCCAAAAATAAAAGCATCAATGATATTCCCGTTACAATATCTGCGTTCAAAATTGGAATGTTCGCCACGCTCATAAACATTGCCCGCCACTTTTTCCCGACCTCGCGCAGGGCTAAACAAGTTATCAACGCTAAAATCGTTGCGATTAACGCCGAAAAAAATCCTATCGAAATTGTATTTGACAACGCCTCAAGAATATCTTCATTTTCAAAAAGTTCCTCGTACCATTTGAAAGTAAAGCCCGTCCAGTGTCCGCGATAACGGCTCTCGTTGAATGACTGTGCGATTAAAACTCCTATTGGCGCGTACAGGAACAGAAATATTGCGGCTAAGTAGATTGTTTTTATTCTTGACATTTTTAGCTCCTTTCTTTCAAGGCAGAAGGCAGAAGGCAAGAGTGAAAACAATTCCCTACTGCCTCTTTACTACTGCCTACTGCCTAAACTTCTTCCTTGTCAAACGCAAAAGTTAAAATCATATTCAGCACAATAAAAATCATCAGCACGATTGATAACGCCGCGCCCAAATTCCAGTCATACTCAAAAGTAAATTCCTGCTCAATGACGTTGCCGATTAATAAAAGTTTGCCGCCGCCCAAAAGTGCGCTTATCGCAAAAGTTGTCAACGCCGGTATGAAAACCATCGTAACGCCGGAAACTGCGCCTGGTAAACTTAGCGGCAAAATTATTTTGGAAAAAGTTTGCCACGTTGACGCGCCCAAATCTTTTGCCGCCTCAATTACACTTTTATCAATTTTAGAAAGTGCTACATATAGCGGCAATACCATATACGGCAGATAATTATAAATCATTCCCAAAACTACCGCCGCCGAAGTATTTATTAAAGTAAAATCCGGCAAAGAAAATAATCTTAAAATTTGATTCAAAATCCCGTTCTTTTCCAAAATTGTCTGCCACGCCATTGTTGAAAGCAGCGTGTTCATCCAAAGCGGCAAAACAAATAGCAAAGTTATTATCAAGCCCGCGCTTTTCGCCCGCTCCACCAAAATTAAACACAGCGGGTACGCCAAAATTAAACAAGCCGCCGTACTTACAAACGCCAATAACACCGACATTTCAAGCGAGCGGAAAAATTCTGTTTGAAAAATCATTGCAAGATTTTCAAGCGAAAAATTGCCAGCCGCGTCCGTTACGCCATACCAAATTATAAATATCAGCGGTACAAAAATAAAAATCCCCGCCCATATCACGAACGGAGCCAAAAATAAATTCCTTACTGTTACCGAATGAAACATTTATCAACTTCCTTTCAAGTTTTAAATTTCAATCCATTCACTACTTTTATCATCTTCATCTATTACTTTAACCTGTGCGTATTCAAAATTTCCGGGTTCTAAAACAAATTCTCCTGATTTATAAGCGTCAATCGCTTTAGAAATTGCATCTTCCCTTGATTCTGCCTCTATTTCAAATTCTTCAGAAATTGTTTCTTCGATTATAACACAATATTTTTTAGCCATTTAAATCACCTTTCGATATTTGCCGCGCCCAATAAATTCTATAAAACCTTTGTCGCGCAGAAATTGTAATTGCTGTCGAATTTTAGCCTCAATATTATAATTTGAACAGTGTTTTGATTTTAAAAAATCTGAGAATTTGTAAACGTCTTGCAAGCTAAAAGTTTCAGATTTAATTTTGTTTATGCAGTTCAAAATATCCAACATCCAGCCGCGCAGATTTAAATCCGGAGTTTGTAACTTTTTTGTTTTATTGTACCAATTTAAAATTGTTTCAATTTCAATTTCTTTGCCGTCACGAATGATATTTATTTTACCTTGTTCCGGAATTTTATCATACAAAATGTTACAGCCAATCCAACCGGCGCGCCTTGCATTTTCTGAAAGTGGTTTTCGACGTTCGATTATATCAACAGAAAAAAAGAATTTCGGCACAAAAATTAAATCTTTTACAAACAAATTTTCCGAATAGCCCATAATAAAAAGTTGCGGGTTTAAATTGCCGGTAATTCTTTCAATCATCGTATGATACGCGCCGTCAACAATTTTGGAGCCAATAAAATTTTTTTTGCTTTTCAACTCAAAAATTTCGCCGCAATTTTCGCAATGAATATCAGCAACGGGCAAATTATTTTTCATTTTATCAATATGAATATTTCCGCAACACGGACAAAATAAATTATTGACAAGCCACGATTCACTCATAACGCGGATTTTTTGTGAGGCACTTTTATAATTTACTGCTACGGATTCATCAAATTTCAAATTCATAATTTTTAAATTTCCTGTGCAATTTTTTCATCTTCAGATTGAGGCTTAGCCATAATTTGGATATTGTAAGGGTCAAGGTGTAAACTTACCTGCTCGCCGATTTTTCGCCCGTGAATCGACTGTATAAGCCACGAGAAACCGCCTGCGTCAACAGTTATATCATAAGACATACCCCAAAAAACAACGCGCGTTACAGTGCCTGTGAGGGCGTTTTCCTGCGGTTCTGTCAAAGTTATATCTTCCGGTCTTATTTGAACGTCAACAGGACTTTCCGGCGGAAAACCTTCATCAACGCAAGGATATTCTCTGCCCAAAATTCTAACCAATTTATCACGTACCATAACGCCGTCAATAATATTTGAATCGCCGATAAAATCTGCAACAAAGGCATTTTCCGGCTCATTGTAAATATTTTCCGGCGTTCCAACTTGCTGAATGTAACCTTGATTCATTACAACGATTGTATCTGACATTGAGAGAGCCTCTTCTTGATCGTGCGTGACAAAAATAAAAGTAATTCCTGTTTCACGGTTAATCCTGACAAGTTCATTTCTCATTGCGCGGCGCAGTTTTAAATCAAGTGCGCTTAAGGGCTCGTCAAGCAATAAAACTTTTGGTTCATTGACAACGGCGCGCGCTATTGCAATTCTTTGCTGTTGTCCGCCGCTTAACTTTGTAACGTCGTGCTTTTCGTAACCTTCGAGGTTTACAAGCTTTAAAGCATATTTAACTTTGTCACGAATATAATCAGCAGATTTACCGGCGATTTTCGGTCCGAAAGAAATATTTTCCTCAACGTTCATATGTGAGAAAAGGGAATACTTTTGAAAGACGGTATTAATTGGGCGTCGATTAGGCGGTACGCTTGTAATATCTTTGCCGCCAAAAATAACTTTGCCCGCGTCAGGATTTTCAAAGCCGCCGATAATTCTAAGCAAAGTCGTCTTGCCGCAGCCTGAAGGTCCCAAAAGTGTTACAAATTCATTTTCATAAATCGTCAAGTCAATTTCGTCAAGAACTGTTAAGTTTCCAAATTTCTTAACCACATTTTCAAGATGAATGAGTTCCCTTTTCAATCCCAACAACCTTTCCAATTTATATATTTTTTTACAAATTTTAATTTTATTTTTTTAAATAAACGCCTTTTTTCTTTGACGCAAAGAAAGAGCAACTGTTCTTACTCATCACAGTTGCAAGCCCGCTGAAATCACATCCTGTGCGGCTTGAGTAGCAAGGCGTGCTTTTTAGTAAGATTTGTGCGAGCGGCGACCGTTTTCGGGCACCTTCTTTTTCTTCAGTAAAAAATTTATGATTTTTTATTTAAAAAAGGCGGCTTCAGTAATTTTAAAACCGCGCCGCCGTTTTTCTTAATCAAAAAATTTTTTAATTTAGCCTTTTGCAGGACTCGGCACTTCTTTTATAACTTTGCAGGGGTTGCCAAATGCCAAGACTCCGGCGGGAATATCTTTTGTAACAACTGCGCCCGCGCCGATAACTGAATTACTTCCAACAGTAACGCCCGGCAAAATTACAACATTTCCGCCAATCCAAACATTATCGCCAATAGTGATAGGTTTTGCCATTTCAAATCCGGCGTTGCGTTTTGTAACTTCCAGTGGATGAAGTGCCGTATAAAAGCCGCAATTTGGACCTACAAAACATTTTTTCCCAAATTTAATTTTTGCACAGTCCATAAGATAAACATTGTGATTGAGAAAACAGCCCGCGCCCATAAAAACATTGTAGCCATAATCAACCATAAAAGGAGACATAACTTCGACTTGTTCAACTTCAACATTTTGGAGAATTTCGCGCAGGAGATCACGGCGTGCGCCCAAATCTTTAGTTGGAGTATTATTGTATTCAAGACAATAATCTTTAACGATTCTGCGTTCACGAATCAACTCGGAATCAAAATTTGCATTGTACCACTTGCCGGCAATCATATCGCCCTTTGCTGACATTTCAATCACGCTCCATTTAAAATTCTAAAAAAAAATTCGCCGCAATAAAAATTTTTCCTGCAATTTGACAGGTACATTACGGCGCAATATAATTTTACTGGATTTTTTTTACCCGCCTGTTATTTGGGCGGTTTTTTTTCGTCTTACTTTAAAGCTGAAACAATCGCCCAAACAATCGCTCCGACGCCTAAAATTGTTGCTATTGAAGTAGTATGAAATTGATTAGACAGTTTGTCGAATTTGTCTTCAATTTTTTGATTAAGTTCCTTAATATCTGCCTCGTGTTTAGCATTATCTTTTTCGCGTTGCTCACGTAACTGCTCAATTTTTGCATCGACACGCGCAATTTCAGCGGCGCGCATTTCGTTTTGTTGGCGCATTTCGGCTTTAAAGTCTCTCATTTCGTCTTTAAAATCGCGCATTTCCTGTACGAAAACTTCAAAATTTTTTTCTAAACTGCTTACGCGATTTTCCAAATCTTTTTCTGCCATTGTGAACACCTCCTTTCAAAACTATTATATCATATTTTAAATTAGCTGAATCATTACTTAGAAAAAGCTTTAATAATCATTACAATATCAAGCCCTATCAAAAGACCGAATTCACCCCAAAGGATACACATCAGAATATTAAAAATAAAATCGTCATCAGTTTTATTTTTTTTCGCCGGACAGCTTGCATTTTTTAAATCGCACATTTCCTGAATAAAAGCGTCTATACGCGCCACAAAAGAAATAAAATCTTCGTCAATTTCGGCTGAAATTTTTTCCGGTTCTTGAATTTGCTTTTTTAAATTTACCACTTCAATCACTTCCTTTCAGAAAAATTATAACTGATTTTTGGGAATCAAAAAAGAGCCTCCGACAGAATCGGAGACTCTCGAATTTATAGTTAAGTTATTAAGTTCTGATTTTAAGTGAATCTTAGAAGAAGAATTCAACACGACCCCAAACGTGTTTATCTTTAACGTTGGTGCCAATAATCTTACCATCAGCATATCTTGCAAGAATACCGACATTTTTGAAAGGAGCATAAGCCGCGCCAACGTGCCAGCCTTTTTCGCCTGTCATAATGTCATCGCCTTGATCACTTGCAACTACTGCGCCCATACCGAATTTTGCATAACCTGCCCAAATAGACCAGTTGCCTTGTTCGGAATAATCGCCATAATCACCATAGCGAAGATCAACAGCCCAAGCATTCTTTTGAACATCAGCTTTGGTATTTTGTGCAAATGCACCGTGTAAGTCTAATTTATCATTGAATTTGTAGCCGAGACCTACAGCCCAAATTTGAGATTTATCTTTGCCGTTTTTATTAACCATACCGAAATCTTTATCTTTGGCATAGTAATAACTTGCGCCGCCATAAAGACCACTATCGCCCGGATTATATTTGACATTAAGAGAGAGAACGTCAGTATCATCAGTATTGACAGCACCTGTACCGTTATAATTCTTTCTAGCAGAATTGTTATAAGCATGAGCTTCATCAGAATATTGACCAATGCGACCTGCTGTAACAATAGCCTGCCATTTGCTACCGAATGAAAGTTCAGCACCTGAGATAACAGTATCAGCTACAAGACCATCTTCGATTGAAGGGCAATAACCAAAACGACCAATTTTAACGCCAAATTTGTCATAATCGCCTTGTGCATAAACTCTCTTGAGTTTGGCACCCTGTCCGCCGCCATTAGTTGAATCATTTTGACCATCATATGCAGCATCAAAACGAGCAACTGCTGTCCAATGATCATTTACTTCAGCTTGCGGTTCGAGACGGAATACGCCGCCGTGTCCATGAGTTTTAACGTCGCCGCTGAATTTGCGGTGATTGTAGGTGTATTCAATTTTGCCTTGCCATTTTACCATATCAGAATGTTTTTCGAGTTCATCGATACGAACGCCGAGATTGTCAAGTTCATCACGGAATTCAGCAGCAAGTCTGTCGAGTTCCGCACGGCTTGTGGAACTAATGGTTGTTGTAGGAGTTTTCGCAAGTGCACGAGCGATCATCTGCGCCATTTCATAACGTGTGATATTGCGGTTACCACGATAAGTGCCGTCGCCATAACCTTCGATAATTCCTTCATTAGCCAATTTGGTAACAGAATTGTAAGCCCAGTGACCGGCAGGAACATCGCTGAAAGGATTTGCCGCAGCAAAAGTTGTAGCGGTTGCACCGACTACGAACATACCTGTTAAGGCAGCTACTAAAGATTTCTTCATTTTGAACATCCTCCTTAAATTTGAACCGTTAAACATTTAATTAAAACCTTAAAACTTACCTTTAACTTTCCGGTTCAGTCCAGGAAGATTTCTGCTTGGAGTGTCCATGTTTCCTCTAAACTCTTTCTTCCCTTGCCTTACCTTCAAGTTGTGCGCAGTATAATACAAAAGTTTTTTCTTGTCAAGCATTTTTTTATTAAATTTTTATTAATTTTTTCAGTTGACTTTCAGATTTTTTTAGTAAAATCTTATTGTAACTGAAAAACTTTTTTTCACTTACAGGAAAATTTCAGATTAAGTAGAATAAAAAAAGTTTACGCCTTTTTTATTTTTAAATTGAAAATGGCGTCAGAACAAGAAACTAAAAAACGCCGCCAATTTTTTTGACGACGTTTAATTTTTATTTTTGAGAGAAAAATTAAAATTTGCTAGAAATTTTTTACAAAGTTTTAAAATTTAACAAGTCGGCATTTCTTTTTTTTAAAAAAAAGAAACGCCTAGCAAAGAAAAACATTCGCCCGCCTGCGTTTTTCGCGTCAAACAAAAAGTAGTTCAAAGTTCCAGCCGCGTTTTCTCACGTTTCCTAATCTTAAAGTCCCAAGCAAAAACGGAGTGCGGCGGGCGTCTAACGCGCTAACTTCTTTCTTTGTAAACGTTCTCTAAGAAATTATTTTAATCAGTAGAAAAATTATTAAACCAATGATTGAACCGACAATAGAGCCGTTCATTCTAATCCAAACAAAATCTGTTTCGGCTTTATCGTAAACCAAACTGTTTAATTGTTCGTCTGTCATTTGGTTAAGCGCGGATTTTGCAACTTTGCCGACAAGCGGTTGAGCATAAATCGTGGCACGCGCTGTCAATTCGCCCAAAAATTTTTCAACGGATTTTTTTATTGCACTTTCGGATTTTAAATTTGTAATAAATTCATCATACAACGCCAATAAATTTTCAGTAAAAATTGCGCCCAAAGTTTTTGAATCCTGAGCGACGGGCGAAAATTCATTTAATTCAACGGCTAAAATTTGTTGCTTGAATTTTGAAAGTGCAGTTTCTAAAGTTTCGGCAAGCGGTAAATTTGCAATTAAATCTATTTGCAAACGTTCAATTAACTTTTTAAAATCTGAAGTTTCGGCTAGCGCAGAAAGTTTTAATCTGCATTCGCCTAAAATGCGGCGTTGTATTGGAGAATCTTTTTCTAATTCGCCCAAAAGTTTTACAAGTTGAACTTGCATAATTTCTGCCGCCTCTTCAAAATTTACAAAGTTTAAAGCCTGTGCTAATCCCGCCATTAAAAGCGAAAACGCGCCCATTGATTGTGTTTTTTCTGCCGCAAATTTTTCTAAGACGCCTTGAAGTTTTTGGCGTGTTTCATCTTTGGCGGCAGTTTCTTTCAATCTTTTTATCAACGCCACAAAAAGTTCAGTATCTTTTCCGGTAGATTTTATCCAGTTGCCGCCGTCGTCAATTATTTTTTGTACGGGGATATTTTCAAGTTCACGCCTTAATTTGTTTGCAAGAAATTTCGCTTGTGATTCTGTATCTGACGAAGAAATATATTTTTGGAGCGCGGCTAAAATTTCGCTAAGTAAAAAATGTTTTGTTTCCGGCTGTTCAAGATAATTTATCAGCATTGGCAACAAGTCGATATTGTCAATTTTTTTGAAAAGAGTCCTGCGCGAAAAAAATTCTTGCTGTACCATTGTTTGTGACGCCTCAACAAATTCTTTTCGCCTGTTTGGAAGTATCGCCGTATGGAAGGGAAATCCCAGCGGCTTTTTAAAAAGTGCTGTAACTGCGAACCAGTCAGCAATTCCGCCGACCATTGCTGCCTCTGTTACAAATAAAAATCCTTCACTCAAAATTGATTCAGGGTACAAAATTTTAAAACCGACCGCCGCCAAAAAAAGTAACGCGGCACAAAGTAGCGTTGTATCTGCATTATTCCATCTTTCCAAAATCTGCGCCTCCAGAAATTATTTGCAAAGTCAAATAAAAATCGCTAATCCCTAGTCCTTAGCCCCTAATCCCTATTTAACCGACAATCTGCGCGATAATCTGCGAAACAATGTACAAAAACATTCCCGCCAACGCGCCGCAAACAGAGCCGTTAATTCTAATCATCTGTAAATCATCAGAAACGCGGCTTTCTACAAATTCAGTTAATTTATCGTCGTCAAATTTTTCAAGCTTTTCACGAATAGTAGCCGGTATTTGTTCGTGGTATTCTTCCAATAAATTTTCAATCATATTTTTAACGAGCGTATCAAATTTTTTCTGCAAACTTTTATCAGAAATAAATTCGTCAATTTTTTTATCAATGATTTTATCAAGTTCAGTTTGCCAAATTGAATTGCCCTGTGCGAGGAAATTTTGAATATATTCGGCAATGTCAACTTTTGCGCTAAAAATATTTTCAAATTCGGCTTGAAATTTTTCTGTGTCGATATTTGAAGTTGCAGAATTTATGGCGTTTGAAAAAAATTTTATCAAGTCTTGAGCAATTTTATCTTTTTCCTTGCCGGTAATTGTGTCAGCTTTAAGGGCGTCAATCGTAGTTGAAATTTTTTCTTCGACGTTTTCATTTAGAATCGACAAAATTTTTTCGTCAGTAAGATTCATTGAAGAAAGTACCATTGCGCGCCCCATTGAATCGCCTTCATAAGCAACGCGCAATTCTTTTATCTTTTGAAAAATTTCTTCCTGCATATGTTCAGATTTTATAATTTTTCGCGCAGTTTCAAGGAGCATAATTAAAATTTGGCGGCTGGTTTTTTCTTTCGTGACAACTTGAACGGCGGCGGCGATTATTTTTTTCACGTCAAAATTTTTAATTTCACTTTCAATTAACGGAGCAACTTCCTTTGAAAGTTTTTTAGTGTCAATCTTTAAAAAAGTTTCGCCCAAAATTTCATTGACGAGTTCTTTAACTTTTTTTCTGCCGTTGTAACTTTCCAGAAATTCTATCAAAAGTTTAGCGGCGTTTTCGTCCTTTAATGTTTCCATAATATTTTTGGTGTTTAATAAATCTTCGCCGACAAATTCAATTACGGCATCAGAAATTCTTTTGCGGTTGCGTTTTAAAATTTCAGTGCGGTAAGAAATTCCCAACGGCTTATGAAAAAGCGCGGTAACTGCAAACCAGTCAGCAAGCCCGCCGATTGTTGCCGCTATAAATCCATGATTCAGCAAGCCAAATAAAAATCCGCTGTTAGCAAGCGGCAAAGTTCCCGCCGCTAAACTTGCACACGCTGTCAAAGTTAAGGTCGCCTTAGTTTTATTTTGCAAATTTTTTACCTCCAAAAAAAAATTTTACAAATTATATCAGATTTATTGCAGTTTTTAAAAATTTTTTATATGATATATGAAAATAAAATGATTAATTGGATTTTAGTGGAGGTGATGATTATGCTTGAGGTTTTAAAAAAATCCATAGGAATTTTGGACGCGCTGATTTTGGGCGTGGCGGCTTTTATGTTTTTGAATTTAGACTATGAAAATTTGAGTACTTCGGACAAAATTTATATTGCAGGTTTTGGCTTATGGGTTATAATGCTGTGCGTTAGAATTTTTATCATTTACAAGAATAGCGAGGAAAAAAATGAATAGGGCGGTTTTTTTTGACATAGACGGAACGATTTTAGACAAGGAGCACGGAATAGCAAAAATCACGCCGCGTGTTGAAAGTGCAATGAGAAAGTTGCAGGCGGCGGGCGATAAAATTTTCATTGCGACGGGCAGACCGGCGGCTTTTATTTACGGCGAACTTTTAAATTTCGGCTTTGATGGTTTTGTGACAAGCAACGGCGCGTTAGTTTTAGTTGGCGGCAAAGTTATTTTTGAAAGTAAATTGGATATAGAGGGCGTAAAAAAAATCTGCGCGATTGCTGAATCTGAAAATATTAATTATATTCTTGAAAGTTATCCGAATAATTATTTGCCGCGCAATTTTACGGCGGCTGAAAATTTCTGTACAAAAATTGGCGTTGACTACACAAAATTTATTCGTGATTTTGATTTTGACAAAATTTTAGTTTCAAAAATTGAATGTGTAACCGAGCGCACGGATGCTGAAAATCTTGACGTTGTTTATAAAAAAATGCTGGAAACGCCGGGCTTTACAGGTTGGGCAGATCCTTTCCACTATAAAAGCACGGAAATTTATTCAGATAAAGTTTCAAAGGCGACGGGGATTTTGAAAATGTTGGAATATCTTAAAATTCCGGTTGAAAATTCGTATGCATTTGGCGACGGACGCAATGATATTGAAATGATTAAAACTGTTGGAACGGGGCTTGTTATGGGAACTGCTGGAGACGAATTAAAAAAATTTGGAAAATACGTTGTACCGAGCGTTCATGAAGACGGCGTGGCAGTTGGAATTGAAAATTATATTTTAGGGGCTAGGGATTAGGGATTAGGTTTTAGGTGGACGCCCGCCGCACTTCGTTTTTGCTTGTGACTTTAAATTGCGGTAACGTGAGAAAACGCGGCATATACTTTAAATTTCTGAAAACTTAAACGCGAAAAACACAGGCGGGCGTCGATTCTTTCTTTGCTAGGCGTTTCTTTCTTCTAAAGAAAGAAATGCCGACCTGTAAATAAAATAAATAAAAAATTTGAAAGGAGCAAAATACTTGAGAAAAATTTTAATGGCGATATTAACAATATTAATGTTTACAATGACAGGTTGTGGCGGAGGGGGCGGCAATTCTTCAAATTCAGAAAATAATTCTACACCTGCCGAAAATCCAACAGTTACTGAAAATACCACTTCAAATGACACTGAAAAACCAAAAGAAGTTAAAGGCAATTTAAAAATTACAATGCTGAATGTTGGGCAGGGCGACGCCTTTCTGATTCAAACTAAGACGCAAAATATTTTGATTGATACTTCAGATATGGACGAGCGCACAAAATTAGTTAATGAACTTGACAAGGCGGGCGTTACAACTTTTGACAAAATAATTTTGACACATCCGCACGCAGATCATATCGGCGGAATTGAAAAAATTCTCAAGGATAAAAAATATACTGTCAAGGAAGTTTGCGATAACGGAATTGCTGCAACCGGTAAACTTTATCTGAATTATATGAAGGAATTGAAAAACCAAAATATTAATCACGTTTCATTGAAGGCGGGCGACGTTTTAGATTTTGGAGACGGCGTAAAATTTAATGTTTTATACCCAACAAAAGATTTGGTTGACGCGGTAAATTCCGGCGCGCAAAAAACCGACCCCAACAATGAATCTGTTTTGGGGCGGCTTGTTTACAAAAAATTTTCAATGATGTTTACCGGCGACGCTGAAATTAATGAAGAAATTGCACTTTTGTCACTTAACAAAGATAATCTGAAAGTTTTCAAGAGCCAAATTTTAAAATCCGGACATCACGGCAGCAAAACTGCGTTAGATTCTGCGAACGCCTCAAGCGTAGATTTTCTGCGCCTTATTAATCCGGAATATGTTTTAATTTCAGCCGGCGAACCTACAGATAAACGCGGCGGCAATACTTACGGGCACCCGCACCTTGAACCGCTGGAAACTTATTTGGCTAACGGTATTCCTGCAAAAAATATTTTTTGGACGTGGAAAAACGGCACGGTTACAATCGTAAGTAACGGCAAAGATTTTTCAGTAACACCGGAAATTGAGGAGGATTGGGTAGAACAATGGATAGCGGAAAAGAAAAAATCTTTAAAGAAATAAGCGTGTACCTTGACAGAATCGAAGAACTTGAAAACGACACGGCGGAGGCAGTTTTGCTGATTGACGAAGGCGAAGAAGAATATTCCGGCGAATTTCATTTACCTTCAAAATTTTTACCGAAAGACGCAGACGAAGGCGATTATTTGACGATAAAAATTTTCCCCGCCGAAACTGAAATTGACGCTGAAGATTCAAAAATAATCGTAAATCTGAAACAAATTGATGACGGCGACGCAATTTTAATGACTGAAGACGGCGAATTAATTTTACCTTCAAATTTTTTACCGGAAAATGTCAACGCGGGCGATGAATTGATTATCAAAATTTGTCGTGATGAAGATAAAACAAACGCCGCCCTTGACGAGGCTAGGCAACTGCTAAAAGAATTGGAGTGAAGATATTGGCTAAAAAATTTTTTCAATGTTTAAGTTTATTAATGATTCTAAGTTTGGCGATTTTCGGTACGGCGGCGGCAAAACCTAAGGCTGAATTGACAAATATTAAGGCGTATAATATAAGCGATGAAATTTTGAGAGTTGAAATTTCTTTTGACGGCAATTTAAAATCTGAGGAAGTTTCTGCACAAAAAATGGGAAGTCTCCTTTCAATTTCTATGCAAAATACCACGCCCGGCAGAATCAGCAGAATTTCCGGTACAAAAATTGAAACTGAAAAATTAGTAGAAAAAGTTACAGTCAAAGAAATAAAAGCTAATATGACAAAAATTCGCATTTCATTTGCCGGCGCACTCAATGAAGATGCTTACAAAATTTCTGTACAACCGGCTAACCGCTCCGAAAATAAATCTGCGCGAGTGGTAATTGATATTTTGAAAAGCGAAATTCAAAGTAAAAACAGCCGCAGTAAAAATCCGGTTCACGAAGAAGAAAATTTTAAACCTACAGATAAAGTAATTGTAATTGATCCCGGACACGGCGGCTCCGATACAGGCGCAGTTGGTCCACACGGCGTCAAGGAAAAAGATGTTGCGCTTGCAGTGGCACTTAAAACCGAAAAAATTTTAAAAGCGCAAGGTATGAAAGTAGTTATGACGCGCCGCACTGATATTGACGTTGCCTCGCCGAATGCCTCAAATTCCGTTGAACTTCAAGCCCGCGTCGATAAAGCTCCGCCGCAAGCAGATATTTTCATTAGCATTCACTGCAACGCCTTTACAAATCCAAATTCTCACGGTATGGAAACTTATTATCACGGCGCAAACTCCGGCGGGCAACGCCTTGCAACCATTTTGAATGAAGAACTTGCAAAATATGGAAAACTTTTTAATCGTGGCGTCAAGGCGGCTAATTTTTACGTCATTAAACGCGCAAATTGTCCCGCATCTTTAATCGAAATTGGATTTATCACTAATCCGGATGAAGAAGAAATGCTTGCTGACGATCATTACCAAAATATTCTTGCCGGTGCAATTTCAAACGCTGTTCAAAGATTTTTTATGGACTAAGAAATTTTCAAAATAAGCGGCTAAAATTTCAACGTTAAAGCCCTTTCAAATTCTTACAGGTAAAATTGCTACCACGTCTAAATTTCAAAATAAGCGGCTAAAATTTCAACGTTAAAGCCCTTTCAAATTTTTACAGGTAAAATTTCTGCCACGTCTAAATTTCAAAATAAGCGGCTAAAATTTCAACGTGAACGCTCTTTCAAATTCTTACAGGTAAAATTTCTGCCGAGTCTAAATTTCAAAATAAACGGCTAAAATTTCAACGTTAAAGCCCTTTTAAATTTAAGGAGGTCTAATAAGACTTGATTAAAAAAATTTTATTATTGGCAATAGTTACATTTTCGCTCTTAGTCTGTGGTTGCGAACAAAAATTGCCGCCTGCAGATAATCCGCCTCAACTTCCACAACCGGAAGTTAATCAATCAGAAAATCAGCCGGAAAAGCCTCCGGAAAAACCTTTAATCGAAAAACCAACTGAAAATCCGCAACCTAAAGATAATCCAACTGAAAATAAGCCCGTCGAAAATAATCCGGCTGAAAATCCTAACACCGAACAGCCTCAAGTTGTAAGCCCCGCTGCCCAAAATCAAAAAATTTCTGTCAAAGTTTACTACCCCGACGACGCAGGAATTAATTTAGTTGGAGTCAAACGCACTATCGAAATTAAAAACGATTCAGAAAAATATCTTGCCGCCGTCCAACTTTTGACGACGTATCCTACCGAAAAAGATTTAACTGTTATTTTCCCCAAAAACGCAAAAATTAACAGCGTAACCGTTGAAAATGATACGGCGATTGTTGACTTTGACAAAAATATTACAAAATCTTTTGCGGGCGGCTCTACCGGTGAAGAACTTTTGGTTAATTCAGTCGTCAAAACTCTTACCGAATTTAAGGAAGTTAAACAGGTACGTTTCCTTGTTGACGGTAAAGAAATTGAAACTCTTTCAGGGCATATGGATTTAAGCGCGCCAATAAAAAAATCTGACGTGTAGTGCAAAATTTCCGCGCTTGTAAAGAAAAAAAAACCGTGTTAAAATCGAATAAATTTTTTTACAAAAAACCTCCGATTGAAAGGAGTTTTCGTATTGTTAGGAATGTCTACAAGTGTTGGGATAGATTTAGGAACTGCAAATTCTTTGGTTTACGTGAAGGGCAAAGGAATTGTCTTGCGCGAGCCGTCCGTTGTAGCTGTTAACAGGGATACAGATGAAGTATTGGCGATTGGCGAAGAGGCACAAAGAATGATAGGGCGCACGCCCGGCAACATAATTGCAATTCGCCCATTGCGGGACGGCGTTATTTCTGATTTTGATATGACTGAATCAATGATTCGCCATTTTTTAAATAAAGTTATAGGCAAAAGTTTTTTTCTAAGACCGCGTGTAATGGTTTGCATACCAACTGAAATTACAATCGTTGAACGTCGCGCAGTCCAAGAGGCAGCCGAACAAGCCGGCGCAAAAAAAGTTGAATTAATTGAAGAACCAATAGCGGCAGCGTTAGGCGCAGGAATTGATATTTCAGAACCGGTAGGCTCAATGGTTGTTGACATTGGCGGCGGTACTTGCGATGTTGCAGTAATTTCTTTGGGCGGAATTGTCAAAGGCGAAAGTATTCGTATTGCCGGAAATAAATTTGATGCTGACATTGAAACGCACGTTAAACGAGTTCATCATTTAATGATTGGCGAACGTACCGCCGAAAGTATCAAAACTACCATTGGCGCAGCGTATGTTGGCGCAAGAAAACTTGAAATGGAAATTCGCGGGCGGGATATTGTTACCGGTATGCCCAAAAATATTACCGTCGAAACTGAAGAAATTGCAAAATCTGTTCGTGAATCCGTCGATAAAATCATTGTATGTATTCGCCGCGTTTTAGATGTTACACCGCCGGAACTTTCGGCAGATATTTTTGACAGAGGGATTATTTTAACGGGCGGCGGCGCGTTGCTTTATGGGCTTGATGAATTAATTCGACGTGAAACAGGAATACCAACTGCCATTGCAGATGACCCTTTGAGTTGTGTTGCACTCGGTACCGGTAAAGCTCTTGAATCTGATAAAAGTTTTTAAAATTAAAAAACCGTCATTTGACGGCTTTTTTTGTAGAAATTTTCTTTTTTTACAAGTCGGCATTTCTTTCTTTAGAAGAACTAATCCGGCGGTTGATTTTTTTCAAAAAATTTTTAGCACTTCCTGTGCGCGCTAATTTCTTCCTTTGTAAACATACTCTAGGAATCACTTTTTAATTTTTAGCTGCGTCAACAGTAAAGAAAAGCCAATTTCCACGCCACGCAACATTCATTTTAATATAACCGTACCAATTATAACGATTGGGCAAAATATCTTTTACAAGGCGATTAATGCAAAAATTCACGTCAGCATATCTGGAATCGTAAGGAGCCATTCCCCACGATAACCGCCAGCCTTCCTTTGCAATTCTTTGGGCAATGTAGCCGAGTGCATCTTCAGCCGTGTTGGAATGAAAAGCAAAATATCTGCCGTTCGTGTCCCAAAATTCCTGAGTGTAATAAAAATATCTGCCGTCAATATTGGGATAAATATTTGAATTGTAAGCCGCCTCCCAACTGTGCGTTGTCTGCATAATTTCAAGCGGCGCGTTAAAGTAAATATAATTATTGTATTCGCCGCTGTCCGCAAAACTAAAAGAGGCGTCATCCCACGTCACGTCAACGCCGTAAATTCTGCCGTCGCCAAATTCTATCGTGTTCCAAACGTGCGCCTCAGTACTTTGACCGTTATTGGCATTGCCGGACATTTTACCGACATTCAAATTTAACATACGCCCCAACATATAAAAAGTATCAGCATAACCTTGACAATTCGCCTTGCCGTCAATCAGCGCACCAATAGCATTGCAATGACGCGGCGTCCTTTCATTTGATTTAAAATTAAAATATGTAACACACTCTGTAATTTTTTCGTGAATATAATGTTCTTTTAGCAAAGTTGTATGGCGTTGATTAGCCTCGTTGACAATTCCAACTGCAATGTTGTAAAGTTGCCGTTCTTCGCCGCTAAGAATTGAAGTATTTCCTGTGCGGTAAGCATAGGCAATTTTTGTACCGGGATAAAAAGTCATTTCGTACAAAACGTGGGAAGGTTTACCGTTGCTATCATTCCACCACGTAATATTTGCATACTGCGAATGCTTAGAAATTTTCAAAAATTCGTTTATGTCAACAAATAAGCCGTCAGTAAAAACGACAGGAACATAAGATTTACAATTTTGTTCACATTGCTTGATATAATAGGCAAAATCTGATTTGTTGTTGAAACGCGGCGCGTTGCTCCAATCTACGCTGTTAAAATCTGCCGCACTTGCAATACTTTGAACAATCAGCGCAAATATAAAAACTGCGCTAAAAATAATTTTTTTCATAATATCACCTTCTTTTTTTGCAGTTTACAATATTTTTGCTGCAGTGTCTATGTTGTACCAAAAAATTTTTGTGCTATAATACAAATACTGCTGTCCCTCAAGTCGGCAGAATACCGGCGAGGGGAGGTGATAGCGATGATTGACGTTATTATAACTATCGGTATCAATGTGGTATCAGGTTTAATTACAGCTTACATTTGGAACCGCTGGTTTAAATGAGGCAGCAGAAACGGTAACCCCGCCCGCTAATTGAATACTACTCAATTACGGCAAAAACGAAAGCCCCTAAGCGGGATACTACCTCCGCAGTCGGGGCTTTTCGTTTTAGTGACAACGATGCTTGACGTTTGAAATTTCATTATAACCATATGTATATTAACATAGCATTCAAACTTTTTCAAGTATCAAAAGTATAAAAAATTGACAATCAAAATATCAGCTGATAAAATTTTTGCGCTAATTTTTAGAATGTAGAAAGGAAATGTTGAATGAGTAAAAACGAAAAAATCAGAAATGTAGCGATAATAGCGCACGTAGATCACGGCAAAACTACACTTGTTGACGCAATGTTGAAACAGAGCCACATTTTCAGAGACAATGAACAAGTTGTGGAGCGCGTCATGGACAGCGGCGATTTGGAGCGCGAGCGCGGAATTACAATTTTATCAAAAAATACAGCCATTTCTTACAACGGCTTTAAAATAAATTTGATTGACACGCCCGGACACGCAGATTTTGGCGGCGAAGTGGAACGCGTTTTGCGAATGGCTGACGGCGTTTTATTGTTGGTTGATTCTGCCGAAGGCGTTATGCCGCAAACTAAATTTGTACTGCGCAAGGCGTTAGAAAATAAATTAAAGCCAATAGTTGTAATAAATAAAATCGACCGCCCCGATTCACGAATTGACGAAGTTGCAGATGAAGTTTTGGAACTTTTTATGGAACTTGACGCCGACGACGAACAACTTGACTTTGAAACGGTTTACACGGCGGCTAAGGCGGGTATCGCCAAAAAAAATATCCACGATGACAGCAAAGATTTAAAGCCGCTTATGGACACGATTATAAAAGAAATTCCCGCGCCCGAAGGCGATTTTGATAAACCACTTCAAATGGTTATAACTACGCTTGAGGCTGATGATTATGTTGGAAAAATTGCTATTGGAAGAGTGCAACGCGGCAAAATTAAAAGCGGCGAAATTGTGGCGTTAATCAGCAACGGCGAAACTAAAAAGGCTAAAATCGGCAAAGTTTACACTTACGACGGCTTAAACCGCGTTGAAACTGATGAGGCAGAAATGGGCGAAATTGTGGCGTTGACAGGCTTAACTGAAGGCTCAATCGGCGATACTGTTGCAGATTTTGAAAATCCCGAGGCGTTGCCGGGTATTCGTGTTGACGAGCCAACTTTGAGTATGACTTTTGGCGTTAATACAAGTCCATTTGCCGGCAAGGAAGGGCAATTTGTAACAAGCCGCCATATTCGTGACAGACTTTTCAAAGAGGCACAAACTAACGTTGCACTGCGCGTTGAAGAAACTGATTCTGCAGACGTTTTCAAAGTTAGCGGGCGCGGCGAATTGCACTTGTCGATTTTAATTGAAACTATGCGCCGTGAAGGTTACGAAATGCAAATTGGCAAGCCGGAAGTTGTCTACAAAATTATTGACGGCAAAAAATACGAGCCAATAGAAAATTTAACAGTTGAAGTTCCGCAAGAATATATGGGTACTGCAATGGAAAGTTTGGGACGCCGAAAAGCTGAAATGGTTAATATGACGGAAATTGCGGGCTATATGCGGATTAACTTTTTAATTCCTGCGCGCGGGCTGATAGGTTTTCGCTCCGAACTTTTGACAAGCACGCGCGGCAACGGGATAATGAATCACGTTTTTCACAGCTACGAGCCGTACAAGGGCGATATTCCCGGGCGTTCACGCGGCAGCTTAGTTGCGTTTGAACAAGGTACTACTACCGGCTATGGAATTTTCAATTTGCAGGATCGCGGGATAATGTTCATTGAACCTAACCAACAAGTTTATGAAGGTATGATTGTCGGCGAAAATTCCCGTGAAATGGATATTGACATAAATCCCTGCAAACAGAAACACGTTACAAATATGCGTTCGTCTTCTTCAGATGAGGCAATTCGACTTGTACCGCCGCGTATTATGAGTTTGGAGCAAGCATTGGAATACATTAATGAAGATGAACTTGTTGAGGTTACGCCGTCTTCAATTCGCCTTAGAAAAGCAATTCTTGACAAGAATACACGCGGCAGACTTGCCAAAAACGCTAGAAAATAGGCAGTAGTAAAGAGGCAGTAGGCAGTAGGGAAAATCCTATTGCCTTTTTACCGATTCCTAATTTCTGAAAAGCGACCGGAAGGAGCTTTTCTAAAAATGTTACAAGATATAACCTTTGGACAATTTTTTCCGGGCAATTCAATTTTACACAGGATTGACCCGCGCACAAAAATAATTTTGCTGTTCGCACTGATGATTTTAATTTTTGTGGCGGACGGCGCGGCGGCTTACTGCTTTTTAACCTGCGCGACGATATTTTTAATTTTAATTTCGCAAGTACCGCCGTTGACAATTTTAAAATCTTTAAAGCCGCTTATGTGGATAATTTTATTTACAATGGTAATTCACTTTGTAAGCCACGAAGGAAAAATTTTGGCAGAAATTTGGATTTTCAAAATTACCGACGAAGGAATAAAATTCGGCGTGCTAATTTCATTGCGATTGATTTTGTTAATAGTTTTGTCAAGTTTGCTGACATTTACAACTTCGCCGATAAAATTAACCGACGCAATGGAAAAATTACTTTCGCCGCTGTCAAAATTCGGTGTACCGGCTCACGAATTGGCAATGATGATGACAATCGCCCTAAGATTTATCCCGACTTTGATTGAAGAAACAGACAAAATTATAAAGGCGCAAAAATCCCGCGGCGCAGATTTTGAAACGGGAAATTTGTTACAGCGGCTGAAAAATTTCGTACCGATTTTGGTACCGCTGTTTTTGTCGAGTTTTCGTCGCGCAGATGAATTGGCAATGGCAATGGAGGCGCGCTGTTACAGGGGCGGCGAAGGGCGCACTCACTTTAAACAATTAAAATTCTCGCGCGCAGATTTTTTCGCCGTAATTTTTGTAATTTTAATTTGTATCGCCACTTATTTTTTTAGTTACAAAATTTAAGCCCGTATTGGCACTTGAGAGGCTCATAGCGCGTCGATTTTCAATCAAGGGTACAAATATATTAAAAAAGTTTTTTAAGGCGGCTTAAATTGCATATTTTTAAGAAAGGTGCGCCGTTACTATGAAATTAAATTTTAGAAAAAGAAATATCGCCCTGAAAATTTCCTACGACGGCACGAATTACAACGGCTTTCAAAGGCAAAATCCGCCGAGCATTGGTATTCAAAATATTTTGGAGGAACGGCTTGCAAAGATTTTCGGCGAAAAAATTGAGCTGATAGGCTCCGGCAGGACTGATGCGGGCGTTCATGCTATTGGGCAGATTGTAAATTTTTTTACCGACGGGCGAATAGAAATTGAAAAAATTCCCTACGCGGCAAGCGGCGCACTTCCGCCTGATATTGTAGTTCGTGAGGCGTGGGAAGTTCCAAAAGATTTTAGCGCGTTGCACAGTGCCAAAAGTAAAATTTATATCTACAAAATTCAGCTTGGCAAGATTTTAAACCCCTTTATGAAAAATTTTTCGTGGCACATTCGATTTGATTTAGATATTGAGAAAATGCAGACGGCGTTAAAAATTATCGAAGGTACGCACGATTTTTCGGCGTTTAAGGCGGCAAGTTGTACGAATATGAATCCCGTCCGCACGATTTACGCGGCTGAACTTTTTTTTGGTAAAGAATTTGGCGCGGAAATTTTAACAATAAAAATTCACGCCAGCGGCTTTTTGTATCACATGGCGCGAAATATTGTAGCGGCGGTTGTTGAAGTCGGTAGGAACAGATTGACGCTTGAAAACTTTAAAAAAATTTTTGACAGCGGCGAAAGAAAATTATTTCCTGCAACTGCGCCCGCCAATGGTTTATATTTGTATGAAGTTTTTTATTAAATTTTTTTTTTGTAAAATGAAA